>CAYQBW010000651.1:0-2226 GCA_964415725.1 uncultured Planctomycetia bacterium | reverse complement strand
GAAGGAGCTGGAAAAGGCCGGGGTCATCTTCGGCTCGATCTCCGAGGCGAGCCGTCCCTTCCGGATCCGGAGGACCAGGTTTTTCCCCTTCCGGTTCATCCCCAGCCGGGGCGGCAGGTCGCCTCCTTCGCCGAGGACGTCGAGGACGACCAAGGCGGTGGAGGTGAAATCGAATTCGATCCGCCAGGCCCCCGCCTCGGGATCGGGCTTCTTGTGGAGGGGAGGGTAGTTCTTCCCGTCCACCCAGCACTCCTTGCCCTTGCCTCCCACCAGCCGGAGCTTGGCTTTTTTGGGAAGGAGGACCTGGCCCGCGAGCCGGCCCCGGTCCCGGGCGATCACGAAGCGGTCCCCCTCGATTCGGGGGCGCTCGATGGAGTGGATCACCCAGGTGGCGTGGAGGGATTTCAGGGGTTCCACCAGGTCGTAGACCAGGAAGGTGTCGTAGGGCTCCACGCCCCGGTCCGGCGTGCCCGGGCGTAAGTGAAGAAAGGCCCGGAGGGCCTTCTTGACTTTCTTCGAATTGTAGGAGCGGGAGGCGTCGCCCACGCAATAGGCGGCGTTCCGAGTGTTTTCGAAGTAGAGGATTCTTCCCGTGTCGGAAGGGCACCCGGGCCGGAAGGCGCCGGCTCTCGTGGTGGAATGGCCCCGCGCCTGGCCGCCGTCGTTGCTTCCGGGGGGGCCGCCGGGCCCCCAGACGGAGCCGCCGAACTTCTCCGAGGGGTCGTAGACCAGGACCCCGTTGTGGGCGATGGTCCGGCAGTAGTAGTTGGCCCGGTGTGAGGAATATTCGTTGGTGCCGCTGTCAATGGCCAGCGAACCGGTCCGGTGGATGACGAAGGTGTTGTTGTCCAGGTGCTGGTGTCCCGCGTAGAAGGGCCCGCACTGGAATAGGGCAAAGGCCGACTCCGGGTCCTTCCAGGAGGAGCGGAAATAGACGTGGCCGAGCTTGGGAAAACAGGCCGCCAGGGGAAGGCCCATGGAGGAGGGGGACCGGGCCTTCAGGGACGGGTCCCGCCAGAGGAGTTCCTTCCAGGCTTTCTGGGGGTAGCGCCAGGCCACCCTCTCGGCCACCCACTCGGAGAGGGGATCGCCCAGGCGGGCGGCAAGCAGGTGCATGAAGGTCTTCATGTTTTCGCCGAGCCGGAACCCGGAGGGGCAGTCCTCGTCCCGGGCAAGGCCGTTGCCGTCGGGGCGGGATGCGTAGGCGTGCCAGACTCCCTGGCCCCGGAAGAAGGAGGAATCCTTGAAGAGGTCCACGCCCGTTGCGGTGCGCCACATTTCACAGGTCAGCGCCAGGGGCCTGGCGTAGCCCCAATCGTTGTAGGAGAAACCCTCGGCCTGGCCGCCGGCGAAGAAGTAAGTCTTCGAGCCCGGCCGGGAGGGCTCGGCCAGGTAGGGGGCGAAGGGAAGGGACCGGGGCCACTTGCGGGTGGAGAGAGTGCCGGCGATTTCATCCGCCGCCGGGACGGCGTGGCGGAGGAGGTAGTCGGAGCCTGTCCGGAGGAGGGCCTCCACCCGGGCCGTTTCGATGCCTTCCCCGTGGAGCAGGACCGCCGGGTAGAGGACGGCCAGGTGCTCATTGACGAAGTGGTTGTTGAAGTCGCTGTGGCGCCAGACGTTTTTCAGCACCCACTCGGCCATGCCGATCCAGGCGGTTCCGAACTTTTTTCGCTCCGCCGGGCTGAGGGCGGTCCAGGTCCAGTCCAGGGCCACGGCCCCCGCCCGGAGCCACTCGGGCGTGAGGTAGGTGTCGTGAGGCGGGCGGGCCGCCACGGCCCGGAAGAACTCCTTGGTCTTCTCCAGGTAACGGGTCCCGCCGGTGACCAGGTAGAGAAAGGCCGGGTAGGGAAGGTTGGTGACGTCGCTCCAGTCGGTGCCCGCCTTGCGGGAAAGGATCCAGGCTCCCCCTTTCCGGAAGGACTGATAGAGATTCTTGAAGGGACCTTGGCACCGGGACCGGAGTCCGGACAGGTCTCCCGGCGTGACGTAGATCCTGGGGTGGCCCGGGCGGATCTTCCAGGCCTGGGCGGAAAGGGGGGCGAGGAGAGCGAGGACGGACAGGAGGATACGGGCCATGGCGTCTCCTTCCGGGCCGGGTCGGGGCCGCGGTATTTTTCAGAGGCCCAATTTATACACTGGCGGCCGGACCCTGGGGAGAGCCCGGCCGCCTCTTCCCGCCGTCTTCGCGGGACGTCATGCGCGCCCGCCTGGCCTGGGCGGGGGGGC
>CAYQBW010000650.1:763-2232 GCA_964415725.1 uncultured Planctomycetia bacterium | reverse complement strand
GGCACGGGCCGGGTCCGGGGCCCGGCCCCGGACCCGGCCCGTGCCTCCCCGGATCTCCCCGCCACGGGAGGGCCCGCGGCCCCGGGAGGGGCCCCGGCCCCGGGAAGGAGGAGCCAGCAATTCCCTCTCGGCCATCTCCAGCTCTTCCAGGCGGCGCTTTCTCTGGGCCCGAACCTCTTCGCTCACCTGGTTCTTCCCCTCGATGATGCCGTCCACGAGCCGGGAGAGGATGAGTTGGACCGATCGCATGGCATCGTCGTTGGCCGGGATGGGGATGTCCACCACGTCGGGGTCGCAGTCCGTGTCCAGGATGGCCACGACCGGGATGGAAAGCACGTTGGCCTCGTGGACCGCGTTGATCTCCCGCTTGGGATCCACCACGACAAGCGCCCCGGGAAGGCCGTCCATGGTGCGGATGCCGTCCAGGTTCCTCCTGATCTTGCGGAGCTCACGCCGGAACCGGGCCTGTTGCTTCTTGGTGAGAGCCGCCAGCTCCCCCTCCCTCTCCATGGCCTCCAGCTCCTCCAGCCTCTTCAGGCGGGAGCGGATGGTCTGGAAATTGGTCAGGGTACCCCCGATCCAGCGTTCCGTCACCCGGGGAAGTCCCGCCCGGGTGGCCTCGGCTTCCACTACGTTCCGGACCTGCCTCTTGGTGCCCACCAGCAGGATCTGCTCGTCCAGGGAGGCCACCCTCGAGAGGAAGTGGCGGGCCCGGATGAGCCCCCGGATGGTCTCCTTCAGATCGATCAGGTGGATGTAGTTCTGCTTGGCATGGATGAAAGGCGCCATCTTGGGGTTCCAGCGGCTGACCTGGTGCCCGAAATGGACGCCTGATTCGATCAGTTCCTCAACGCTCACGATACTGGACAAGCACGCACCTCCTGGGCGAATTCTCCGCGCATCTCTTCGGAATGCATCCGTTCACTTTCCGGGATCTTCGGTACAGAAGAAGCCCTCTTTCCAAAAGGAAAGGGGAGGCATTTTAGTGGTCCCCCCCCGGGGGTCAACCCTCTTCCCCTGGAGGAAGGGGCCCATTCTCCAGGGCCAAGAACCTTTCCCCAACATTTTTCCGGGACTACAATGAGGTTGTCGTAGGTCCTCCCCGGGGCGGCCGGGCTGGAAAACCAGGGGGACCAGGCCCCGCGCCCGGAAAGAGACAGGGACATCCCGCATGGCACCCAAAGCGCCCACCCTCCTTCTCCTGGATCATTCCAGGGAAGGCCTGGAGAAGCTGGTCCGGGGCCTGGAGCTCCAGGGCTACCAGGCCGTCCTGTGCCGGAGCATCGCCGAGAGCCAGGCCTTGGCCCAGGAGAACTTCCACCCCGACCTGGTGGTCTTCGCCCCCCTGGTGCTGGACCCCCGGGGCGTGGAGGCCGAGATCCTGGCCCGCTTCCTGGGCAAGGGCCCCACCCCTCTCCTCCTGGTGGTGGACCACCACCACCACCGACAGCCCGGCCTCGCGGGCGGCG
>CAYQBW010000650.1:0-753 GCA_964415725.1 uncultured Planctomycetia bacterium | reverse complement strand
CCTGGTGGTGGACCACCTGGACAAGCTGGAAAAAGCGTCCCTCCTTCCCTTCCCTCTCAGGGACTTCGTGATCCCCCCCCTGGACCTCAAGGTCGTGACCCACCGCATCGAGGCGGGCCTGAGGATCCGCCGGGAGATCCTGGAGCTCCAAAAGGTCCAGGAGGAACTGAGCAGCCAGGTCATCCGGGATTTCAAGACGGGCCTCTACAACGCCCGCCATTTCGCCCAGGAACTCCAGAGGGAATTCCAGAGGGTCCACCGCACGGGAAGGCCCTTGGCCCTTCTTTTCATCGACATCGACGACTTCAAGCAGATCAACGACTCCACGGAGTATTCCTTCGGGGACCGGGTCCTGGCGGAATTCGCCCGCCTCCTCAAGGCAAATATCCGGGAAGTGGACATCGCCGCCCGGTTCGGGGGAGACGAATTCCTGGTCCTCCTTCCGGGCACCACCCCGGCGGAAGCCATCCAGGTGGCCTCCCGGATCCGCAACGTCACGGCCCGAACGGAGATCTCCGACGGCCGTTACACCCGCAGGATCGCCGTCTCCATCGGGGTGGACTGCTACAACGGAAAGAGCGCCTCCTCCCCCCAGGAAATCCGCTCCCGCGCCAACCGCGCCCTCCAGGAGGCCAAGCGCCGGGGCAAGAACTGCATCTGGCTCTACGCGGACACCATGGGAGAAGGACAAAACCGCCGCGCCGCCGGCACGGGCGAATAACCCCAAAACCTCTTGAAACGGATGTAGGGGAC
>CAYQBW010000649.1:0-2235 GCA_964415725.1 uncultured Planctomycetia bacterium | reverse complement strand
CGGCGGGGTCTGGGGAGGCGCCATGCTCTTCAACGAAATCGTCTTCCAGGAGGAACTGGTTCCCATGCTCGAGGAGCTCGGGATCCGGCACGTTCCCGGGGGGGAGGGGCTGGTCCGGGCCGACGCGGTGGAGACCGCCGCCGCCCTGGTCTACCGGGCCGTCCACGCCGGGGCCCGGCTCTTCAACGGCGTCGCCGCCGAGGACGTGCTTTTCAAAGAAGACCGGGTGGCGGGGGTGGTGATCAACTTCGGGGCCGTGCTCCGGGCGGGCATGCACGTGGACCCTCTCATGGTACAGGCCCGGTGCGTCCTGGACGCCACGGGTCACGGGGCGGAGCTCACCGCCAAGGCGGCGGCCAAGGCGGGGATCCGCCTGGAGACCCCCACGGGCGGGGTGGCGGGGGAAAAACCCATGTGGGCCGAAAAGGGCGAGGAGGCCACGGTGGAGAACACCCGCCGGGTCTACCCGGGCCTCTACGTCTCGGGCATGGCCGCCAACGGGGTCTTCGGCGCCTTCCGGATGGGGCCCGTCTTCGGCGGGATGTTCCTCTCGGGCAGGAAGGCGGCGGGGCTGATCCTGGAAGAGCTGGGATGAAGCGGTCCTTTCCGGAGAAGGGGTTCTACGGGATCCTGACCGACCCGGCGGCGGGATACGAGGCCCTGGCCGGGGCCATGGTGGAGGCCGGCGTGCCGGTGATCCAGCTCCGGATGAAGAAGGCGCCCCGGCGGGAAGTCCTCCGGGTGGCGAAGGCCCTGAGGAGGATCATCCCTCCGGAAATCCTCTTCATCCTCAACGACGACCCCCTCCTGGCCCGGGAGGCCGGCGCCGACGGGGTCCACCTGGGGCGGGAGGACCCGGGGATCGAAAAGGCCCGGGAGATCCTCGGGGAAGACGCGGTCTACGGCCTTTCCACCCACGGGCCGGACCAGGCCCGGGAAGCCCTGGAGAAGGGCCCGGACTACATCGGCTCGGGCCCGGTCTACCCCACGCCCACCAAGGAAAGGCCCGATCCGGTGATCGGAATCGAGGGGCTCCGGGAGACCCTGGCCCTCTCCAAGGTTCCCGTCGCGGCCATCGGGGGCATCGGCCCGGAGAACGTCCGGGATGTGCTCCGCGCGGGGGCCCGGATGTTCGCCGCCGTCCGCTGGGTGAACCGCTCCCCCCGGCCCCTGGAGACCTTGCTGGAGATCCGGGAGATCCTGGCGGAAGCGCTCTGAACCGGGCTAATTTTCCCCGGGCCCCAGGAGATCCAGCACGAACCGGTCCCGAATGACGTCCCCCGGCGAGAGGGGGCGGCGCTTCGAGCGGACGTGGGAATTGAAGAAGCCCTCCATGCCCATGGTGGTGAAGCCCGCCACGAGAAGGCGCGGCATCCCTTCTTCCAGGAAGGCCCGGATGGAGCGTTTCCCCTCCCCCTCGACCAGGACTCCTTCGCCGGAATCGGCCCGGAGGGCCGCCCAGTAGATGTCTTTTTTGGTGGACCGGAAGTCCCGGGTCCCCAGGGCGTTCGCGTCCCGGGACCAGGGCCGGTCCGGCCTGACCCTCGCCCATGGCCCGGACTGCGGGCGTGAGGGAAGGGCCCGGGCCGTGCCGCGGGGCCTTCCGATGTGGTCCCCTGGATAGAAGGACCAGGGCGCTTTTCTTTCCCAGGAGAGGAGGGTGCAGGCTTTCGGGAAGCGGAAGACCGGTCCCCACTGCCTGGGATCGATCTTCTTTTTCACTTGGAAGGCGTATTCCACGACCACCTTCCCGGCGGGCAGGACGGTGAAGGTGTAGGCCCCTTGGGCGGTTTGGTAACTTCCCTGCACCCGTATTTTGACGGCCTTCCCCCTTGCGGAGGCCCGGACGGTTTGGGCCTTCCACCCCCTGAGGGTGTCGTTCAAGAAGGGAATGTTCTTGTCGAAGTCCGGCGAGCAGGGCCCGCCCCGGAGGGGAAGGACCATGAGGAAAGGCCCGCCCGAGAGGACGGGTTTGCCATCCACCTCGGCCTCTTCCACCAGGCCCGTGGACCGGGAGAAGGAGAGGAGAAATTTCTTTCCCCGGGCGAGGAAGTGTTTGGGGGAAACGGCCAGCTCCACGGGCGGAAGATCCTCCGCCTTGGGTTGCAGGGGCGGCTTGGGGCGGACTTTTCCCACGTGGATTCTGTATACGTCTTCCAGGAATCCCTGGGGGCTCACGAAGCGGACCTCCAGGACCCGGCCCTCCCGGGGCGGGACGCCCGGGTCGATGAGGAG
>CAYQBW010000648.1:0-2237 GCA_964415725.1 uncultured Planctomycetia bacterium | reverse complement strand
CCGCGTCCCCCACCCTGTCTGCCGCCTTCCCCCCCGCCCGCCCCGCCGGGAACCCCCCCCTCCCCTCCAGTACAACCCGCCCCGGCCGGCCGGCCGGCCAGGAAGGCCACAGCCAGGGTGAGGGACACGGCGGCGAGGAGAGAGCCTGTCCGGCCCAGGGCGGGAAGGAGAAGAAAGACCCCAGCCAGGGCGCCCGTCGCGGCCCCAAGGGTGTTGGCCCCGTAGAGGAGAGGGAGTTCGCGGCCGAAGGCCCGGCCCGCGGTGAACCGGGCGAGGACGGGCAGGGTGGCCCCCATGAGGATCGTCGGGGGGAGGAGGGCCGCCCCCGCCAGGCCCACCTGGACGGCCCAGAGGCCGGGCCCCGGCCCCAGGGCCTTCCAGGCGGCCTTATAAAAAGGAAAAAGGGAAGAGAGGAGGGTGGGAACCAGGAGGGCCGCC
The DNA here is from genome assembly GCA_964415725.1 of uncultured Planctomycetia bacterium. Lineage (GTDB taxonomy): Bacteria > Planctomycetota > UBA1135 > UBA1135 > JALUZX01 > JALUZX01. The sequence goes on along the minus strand of CAYQBW010000648.1, from coordinate 1,799 downwards.
AACCCCAGGCCCGTTTCCAGGAGGCTGTAGGCCAGGAGCGGGTTTTTCAGCCTGTCGGCGAAAGCCCCCCCCAGGCGGGCTCCCAGGGCCAGGCCCCCCATGAAGAGGGCCACCACCATGGCCGTGGCGGGCCAGGCCCGGCCGAAGAACAGGGCCAGATCCTCCCTCCAGATCACCTCGTAGACCAGCCCGGCCGTCCCGGAAAGGAAGAAGAGGTAAGGGAGGAGCTTGTGGGCCTTCGGGCCAGGGGAGGAAACCCGGGTTCTCATGGGGGTGGAATTGTAGCGCCCCCGGCGGGAAGGGGAGACCGCCGTTGCACCTCCACCGGCCCTCCCCACATACTTCCGGCCATGGATTCCGCCCCGGAAGGTTCGGCTCAAAAAAAACGCAAGGGCCTGGCCCTGCACTGGCAGATTCTTTTGGGGCTCCTTCTGGGAGCCGTCTTCGGGGTCCTGGCGGCCCACTTCGGCTTCAGCTCCTTCGTCCTGGTCTGGATTAAGCCCGTGGGGGACCTCTTCTTCCGCCTCCTCAAGGTGGTGGCCATCCCCCTGGTGGTGGCGACCCTGGTGGTGGGCGCGGCGAGTCTCGGGGACCTGAAGAAGATCGGGAGGATCGGCGGGCGCACCTTGGTCCTCTACCTGGCCACCACGGCCCTGGCCATCACCATCGGGCTTTTGGTGGTGAACCTCTTCGGCCCGGGCCGGAACCTGGATCCCTCACTCCGGGCGGCCCTCCTCAAGAGCTACGGCGGGGCCCTCGAGTCCCGGAAGGCCGTGGCCGGCTCGCTCCGCCCCCTGGATCAACTCGTCCGCATCGTGCCGGACAATTTCTTCGGCGCCCTGGCCAAGCCCGAGATGATCCAGGTGGTCTTCTTCTCCCTCCTTCTCGGGGTGGCCCTGACCCGGATCCGCTCCGACCGGGCCCGGCCTGTGATCGCCTTTTTCGAAGGGCTTTCCGACGCGGTGATCGCCATGGTCCAGGGGATCATGAAGATCGCCCCCTACGGGGTCTTCGCGCTCATCGCCGCGGTGATCGCCGATCTCGGAAAAGACTCCTCCCAGGCCCTCTCCCTCCTGGAGGTCCTGGCCGGATACATGGGGTGCGTGGTCCTGGGCCTGGTCCTGCACATGGCCCTGGTCTACACCCCGCTCATCCGCTTCCTGGCCCGGCTTCCCCTGGGGCGTTTCTACCGCGCCCTGGCTCCGGCCCAGCTCCTGGCCTTCTCCTCCTCCTCTTCCGGGGCGACCCTTCCGGTCACGATGGAGTGCGTCGAGGAGGGCCTGGGGGTGGACCGGGAGATCTCCTCCTTCGTCCTGCCCCTGGGGGCGACGGTGAACATGGACGGAACGGCCCTCTACCAGGGCGTGGCGGCCGTTTTCATTGCAAACGTATACGGGATGCACTTGGGCCTCCAGGACATGCTCACCATCGTGCTCACCGCCACGCTGGCCTCCATCGGGACCGCCGCGGTGCCCGGCGTGGGGATCGTCATGCTCATCGTCGTTCTCCAGCAGATCCACGTGCCCCCCGAGGGAATCGCCCTGATCCTGGGGGTGGACCGGCCCCTGGACATGTGCCGCACCGTTTTGAACGTCACCGGCGACGCCACGGTCTGCGCCAGCGTGGCCCGCGCCGAGGGGGCCATCCAAGGGGAGTTGTAGATCCCATGTAGGGGACGCCCGAGGGACGGCCGCAGGCCGTCCCGACGGTCGTCCCGCGATACGGCCCCCCAGACCCGATGGACCCGGCCCCAAAACACCCATTCCCAAACGGGGCGGCATGATTCCCAATTCCCGGAA
>CAYQBW010000647.1:0-2239 GCA_964415725.1 uncultured Planctomycetia bacterium | reverse complement strand
CTTCCCGGGGGATGGCGGGTGCCTTACCCGCCGAAATGGGTGAGTTCCGGCGTGACCTGGAAATCGTATTCCGGGTATTCGTAGACAGGCATCCTGGGCTCGGTTTCACCGATGGAATACCCGTAGAGGCCCTCGTACTCGGCCGGGTCCTCCCCCATCTGCCGTAGCTGTTCCAGGTACTCCGAGACGGACTTGGACTCGATGATCACCACCCGCCCCATCTTCTCTACCACCGGGCTGTGCGCCCTGGTGGGGTCGTGGTCGAACTCCAGGATCCGCCTGCCGTAACGGGTGATCCCGATGACCCGGAAGGAGAGGCTCTTGCCCACTCCCGGCAGGTTGAGGACGTTCCGGTCCGTCGCGAGGAAGGGAAGCCCCGCCCTCTGCTGGAGGTCCGCGATCTTCTCCACCGCCAGGCCCGGCTCTTCGTGGAAGCTTTTCAGCGCCCCCCTCATCTCCTCGGGAAGGAGGCCGAAGACCTTCTCCTCCCTCTGTTCCTGGACCGCCCGGGCGTTGGTGGCGAAGTGATGGTAGTTCTCCATGTATCCCTTCACCGTAAATGTATAGTAGGGAAGGACGCCGATCCCTCCGAGCACCTTCCTCAGCTTGGCCGAGTGTCCCCGCCTGGAGGCGGCGGCGGTGAAGACCAGCTGGTTCGTGACCAGCCAGCCCGCGTCCAGGATCCTGCGGACCGCGTCCCGCGCCTCGGGGGTGACCTCCATGGGGGATTCGAAATGGGTCTGGACGATGAACTGCCGGATCCCCGCCTTGGAGGCCTTCTCGCGGAACCGGGCCAGGATCCCGCCCAGCTCCGGGGTGATCCTCTGGGGCAGGTAGATGGGCAGCCTCGTCCCCAGGCGCACCCTGACCATCTCCGCGTATTTCTTCCCTTCCGGGCGGCCCTTGTTGGCCTCCCGCTTCCTCACGGCCATCCGGTAGATCGCGTCCAGGATCCTCTCCAGGGCCTCGTCCGAGCTCATGAGGGCGTCCCCGCCGGTGACCAGGATGTCCCTCAACTGGGAGTCCTCCTCCCAGTATTTCATGAGGCGCTCCAGTTTCTCCGGCCAGGTCTCCTTGGGCTCCAGCTTCTTCAGGTCGAAGTTCAGGTGTCCCCTCTGGAAGTCGTACATCCTCTGGCAGACCGAGCAAAGCCCGCCGCAGGCCCTCCCCGTGGTGTCCGGAATGAGGATGGCGACCCTGGGATACCTCCTGTGGACGCACCTGGCCGAGGGGAGAAGCCAACCGGCGGCGTTCGGCTTTCCCGGCTCCACCTGGTCCTCCTTCTCCCAGGCCACGATCTTCCCGAACTCCTCGATCAGGGGTTCGGAGTAGATGACGTAGTCCCGGATGGCCAGGTCGGCGCCCACGGCGAAATAGGGGACCCGGACATGGAGGAGGGAGAGGTAGTATGGATTCACGAAGAAGGGGATCCCTTTCTCCTTGGCCCTCCGGAGAAGCTTCATCGTGTCCGGGTCCAGGGAGAAGCCCAGCATCTCGTTGAGGAGTTCGGGGGAACGCACCGCGAAACGCAGGTGGAACCGGTAGTCCTTCCACCACTCCAGGGCGCGCAGGTATTTCTGCTCCCGCGACATCCCGGGATCGAACTTGAACCTGGAATCCAGCCGGATCTCCTTTCCCATCTTGTCGATCAGGACGTTCAGGATCCGGTCCCGGTTCTCCTCCCGGAGCTTCACGATCCGCGGGTCCAACCCGGAAGGGTAGCGCTCCATCCAGGCCTCCACCTCTTCCCTGGAGGGTATCCTCGGGGTGGTCTTCCCGGCGAATTGCCGGAAGAGCTGGAGCATGTCCTCGAAGAAATAGGGCTTGGCCCCTCCCGTCCCCTCGTTGGTGGCGAGCCACACCGTCTTGATGGGATTGCTCACGGCGATCTCGCCCCTGAGGTTCAGGTCCGGAAACTCCCGTCCCGCGTTGTCCACGTAGTCGAGGATGCGGATCGCAGCGTAGTCCCTCCACTCCAGGGCTTCGAAGGCATCCCTCCCCCTCTCCTCCCGCTTGTAGAAGCGCAAAACGTGAGGCCTGCCGGCGATCTCCTCCAGGACCCAGTTCCGGACGCCCACGAGAGCCTCCGTCTCGTTCTTGGCGTTCCGCATGATCTCCGCCAGCTTGGGATTCTCTTCCAGGAGCTTCCAGAGAAGCTTCCTGGAAGGGACGTTGATGGCGATCGTGTCCAGCTGGTGGACGGGGGAAAGGGGAGCCTGGGCGGGCATGGGCGTTTCTC
>CAYQBW010000646.1:0-2239 GCA_964415725.1 uncultured Planctomycetia bacterium | reverse complement strand
CTCAGGGCCGGAAGACCTATGTCCTGCCCATCCAGGAAATCCTCAGATCCCTCGGCCTCCAGCCACAATCTCGGCAATGAACCCCTAACCCAAAGTTCCCCCCTGTGTTTCGCCGGAAGCCCTTGAATTGAGAAGGATCCAGAAAAAATCGATTTCCAGGTTCTGTCTACAAGACCAGAGGGACTCCCAGGAGGTCCAGGGCTTTTCTCTGAATCCTGTTGGGAATCGTCACCAAGTCGAATTCCTGGCTGGCCCCACCCTTCTCTTCTTTTCCCGCTTGGACCCGATTTCTTGCGATCGTCTCCAGGAGTTTCAGGAGGTCCCGGAAACTCAACACCGGCAGGCCTTCCTCCGTCCTTTTGGCTCTCGCCTTCCTCTTTGCACTTTCCGACCTCTGGGCGGGAGCCACGATCGACTCCCTTAAGGCCGCCGCTCCCTCCGGGTCGTCTTCATCGAACAGAATGGGTGCCAAAGCTTTCCGCATGTGCCATTCCACGTAATAGGCCAACATGCAAAGAAAAACGTGCGCCCGGACCCTGTTCTCGTTCCGATGGAAGATCGGCCTTACCTTGAGGTCCACCGTCTTCAGGCTTCGAAAAGCCCGTTCCACTACATCCAACCCCTTGTATGCTTTCACCACATCTTCCGCCTTCATGGCATCCTGGGAAACTGAGGTCCGGATGATGTAGATCCCATCCAAGGCTGCCTCGGCAGCAATGGCCTTCTTGTTTCTCTCATAGGAAAAGCTGGTTTCCGTGATGGCGATCTTGAAATGCTTCCCCATCTTGAAGCGATTCAGCACCTTCCCCAACCGAAGCCCGATCTTGTCTTTCCCCCTCAAGGGCCTCTTGGCCCGTTTCGTCGCCTCCACGATCTTCTCCAGCTCCCTTTCCGTCGCCAAAAGCAGGTCTTCCCTTTTCTGGGCCCTCTCGAAAGCGAGCAACGGGTTGAAGCAGGCAACGAGACGCTCTCCGGGAAAGTCCGGCGATTGGATCTCGGCAAGATCCCTTTTGTCGAACAGGGAGGGCTGGAGAATCTTCTGGTCCGCCAGTTTCTTGAGGGCCGGCGCCCGAAGGGCCGTGATCCATTCCAGGCCCTCCACCGGCTTGATCTCCTTCTCCAGCCTGGCCTGGGTGATCATCCCTCGATCCCCCACCAACACCACAGTGCGGACCTGGAAACGATTCCGGATCTTTTCGATCTGGGGTCCCAGAGTGGAAGGATCCCCCGTGTCCCCGGGAAAGACCTCGATTGCCACAGGCGTCCCTTCGGCATTGCACAAAAGGCCGTAATTGATTTGAGGAAAGCCCCTCTTTCGGTCCCGGTTATGGCCGAATCGGGCCAGGGAGCAGTGGGTGCCGGTGTAGTAGCTGGAAGAGAGGTCGTAGAGAACCAGGCAGCCTTCCGAAAAGTGTTTCGCCGAAAGCTTTTTCTCGATCCTCCCTTGCCTTTCCAAAAGCCAGTCCATGGCCCCGTAGAGGTCGTCCTCGTCGGCGCCTTCCACGCCCAGAACAGAGCCCAGCGTGGAGGTGGCGGTCTCCGGCTGGAGATCCCGGGCGGTGGTCAACTTGGAGCCGGGATTCAGGACCCGGGAAACGATCATGGCAACGACCAGGTCCCTTTCCCGGGAGGGAGTGGAAGCGATCATTTTTTCCAGGCCGATCTTGCGAAAGGTCCCAAGGACAGCGGCTACGTTTCCGTGGGGGAGGGTGCGGATCACGGTCAGGCCCGCACCGGCTTCGATGTAGGTCTTCCCCTGGAGGCTTCCCCGGATCAGCTCGATGGTGGGAAGGGGCAGGTGGGAGATGTTTCCCAGGGTTTCGTGTTTGACCTTGCCGCCTTCCCGAAAGGTCCGGCGAAGGAGATAGGAGGTATACTCGCGGCCTTTTTGGCGGCTGACGATCTTGGCTACGTGGACTGCACCTTTTCTTTTTGGCATGTGGTCATGATAGGCGAGGAGGAGAGAAATGCAAGTAAGAAGAATGTTATATTACTGGCTACTTTTTGTAAGAAACACTTCAGCTTTAACTCCTTTTGAATTAAAAAGTTAAGCTCCTTTTCCTGCCTTTTTCCGGGGGGAACTTGGGCCTAACGCCGGGATGATTCAAGGGCCCCGGCCATTCCCCGGGCCGACGTTCGCCGCCGAAGACGGCGGCTCCGGCGGCCCCTACGCCCTCCGGCGTTTTTGGGGGAGCGGTCAGACTGAATCCAGGCCGGGGAGGTGGAAGGGGACCAGGGG
>CAYQBW010000645.1:0-2250 GCA_964415725.1 uncultured Planctomycetia bacterium | reverse complement strand
TCTCAGATTCCGCACATCTTTAAGGGCCGCTCTTGAATTTCTCTTCTGACGTAAGCTTTGGAAATCTAGAGCCTTAAGGTTTTTCGCCGATCACATCTTTTTCACCTTTTCCGCCATCCCTTTCCTCGTTTTCTCGAAAAGGGTGGCGGCTTTTTGCCCCCAGGCCCTCCATCATCCCCTGATCGGAAGGGGGAAAACCCGGAAAACCCACCTGAAAGAGCTGGCTCGTATCGTCAGCTTTTCCCTCCGTTTTGTCAAGAAGTTTTTCGAGCTGTTTCTGGGGAAACAACTGAAAATTCTTTACGTAGGGAACCGGAAATTGTCTTAGCCAAGATATACGGATATGACAAAACTTGAACGATTTGGAATCACGAAAAAAACTCCAACCCGTAAACCAAACGAAATCCCAGGTCGCAACGAAGAAAGAAATCCAAGAAAAAAACTCAAGAAAAACCTTGCTTTCATTTTATGCCTTCTTATCCTGTCCTCCATGGGCGGTAAAGAGAATATTGGGAAGCATAGAATCCAGACCGGAGAAGGCCCCGCAGAACTTGAAGTTCACCACGTGGGGCCTTACCCCATCATCCGGCATTTCCTCGACAAACTCGGATTCATCCGGATGGTAAGGTCCCACCTTGGCACCTCCAGGGACAGTGTCCTGGATCCAGGCCTTACGCTTTCTCTCCTTATCCAGGAGATCCTTGTCTCCCCCTTACCCCTTTACAAGATCTCCGAATGGGTAGACGGGATTTCCACGGACGCTCTGGGGATTACTAAAACCCAAAAGAAAGCCCTTAACGACGATCGGGTAGCCAGGGTCCTGGAAACCTTGGCCTCCGTGAGAGGGAAAACCCTCTTTTTCCAAATCGCCCTACGCGCGATCAAACGCTTCGAACTCGATTGCCGGCAGATCCACAACGACACCACCACCATATCCTTCCATGGGGCCTACAAAGGGTCCATTGAGGAGCCAAGAATCACCTGGGGCGTCAATAAGGATCACCGGCCCGATCTAAAACAGCTCGTCTTCGGACTCAACGTCACAAGAGACGGTGGAGTCCCCATCTCCCACCAGGTCTACAGCGGAAACAGGACCGATGACACGATCCACCTGGAGAACCTGGAGGAACTCAGGGAGATTCTCGGGAGAAGCGACTTCATCTACGTGGCCGACAGCAAGCTTTGCACCAAGAAAAACCTGGTGAACATACAAAGGTATCATGGCAAGTTTGTGACGGTCCTTCCCCGGACATGGAAGGAGGACAAGGCCTTCCGGAAGGCGTTGGCGGCAGGGGAGGAAGTGAGGTGGCGGAAGATCCATGGGGATAATGACGAAGGCCCAGAGTCTCGGACCATCTGGACCACCAATTCGGGGCCGGAAGAGACGCCTCAGGGATACAGGATCATCTGGTATCGGGATTCCAGGAAGAAAGCCCTGGACGCCGCCGCCCGCGAGGAAAAGCTAAAGAAGACGGAGGAAGAGCTGCGTGGCTTGGTCCCCAAGCTGAATCGAGGGTCCCTCAAGCAAAAAGGCGCCATCAAGCAAAAAGTCCAGACCATCCTCAAGAAAAACGGGTGTGAGGGCCTTATCGATTTCTCCGTGGTCTCCACCGAGAAGGTGTCCCTCACCCGACTCCGGCGGGGTAGGCCGCGCAAGGGGGACCCGCTTCGGGAGGTCAGGACCAAGATCTTCCATTTGGAGTGGACGCGGAACAAAGCGGCCATCAAGGCCAAGTCCAGAACAGACGGGGTCTTCCCCCTGATCACCAATCTCTCTCCCCAGGAGGCTTCCAAGGTAAGGGTTTTCCTGATCTACAAAGACCAGGCCCTGGTAGAGAGAAGGCACAAGGTCATGAAATCCGACCTTGTCGTGGCGCCGGTGTATGTGAAAAAGACGAAAAGGGTCCAAGGGATCCTGCACGCGACCTTCCTCGCCTTGGTGGTGTATGCCCTGATTGAGAGGGAGGCCCGGATGAACATGGAGAGGATGGGGAAGGGAGAAATCCCCATCCTTCCTGAATCCAGGTCTTCCAAAAGTCCGACGACGTCAAGAATCCTGGAAATCTTCCGGGACGTTTCCTGGTATGAATTCAAGAGAGGGGAGGAGCACCTGGTCTTCCCCCTCAAACTCACGAAACTGCAAAAGGAGGTCCTGGGGCTCCTGGGGATGGATCCGAAGCATTACGTCTGATCCGGAGCAACGGGTCGGAAAATTCCTTTTGTGGGCCCTTCAGAAGTGCGGAATCGAGG
>CAYQBW010000644.1:0-2255 GCA_964415725.1 uncultured Planctomycetia bacterium | reverse complement strand
GAGCCTTTCCTGATCCAGGGAGGAACGGTGTCCCCGGGACCGCGGTACTGCCCGCCGTGGGCCCACACCACGCCCGCCGCAACCAGGGAAACGCCCGCAAGAAGCAACACTTTTCCCGCTCTTCTCATGTCTTCTCTCCTTTTTCTTCGCCCCCCCAACAAGAGGGGCCGCCTGGGAAACCGGCCGTTTTCCCGGCCGGGCCCTCCGTCAAGAAGAGGGCGGTGACGGTAGAGCAAAAATCGGGCCGGGAGGTCGAGAGGGGGGAAAAAGGAGAGAATCCGGTCCTAGTGTTTCCCGTTCTACCCGGGGGCGCGGGAAATCGTTACCCTGGTACGCATGAGAGGGGAAGGACCCCGAAGGCCCTTCCCCTCTCTCTCTGTCGCGGAACGCCCGGTCTCAGAGGAGATCCAGGATGCCGTTGGCTCCTCCCGTCAGGGTTTCCACGTTGGCCCGGTAGTTGAGGCCGAAGGCGATCTTGGAGTTCCAGGGGAGGTCCTCCTTGTCGCCCACGATGCCCAAGGCCACGGCCGCGAAGGCCCGGGTGGTCTTGGTCAGGTTCTTGTTGAAGAGCATGTCCACCAGCGGCGGAACGGCCCGGCGGTCGCCCACGAAGCCGAGCCCCGTGGCGATGGCCGACTGGGCCGCCAGGTTCTGGGGGCCTTCCCTCAGGGCCCGAAGCAGGGTGTCCACCACGGACTTTTCGCCCATGAGGCCCAGCCCGATGGCGGTCTGCTTGAGGAGGTTGGGGAGGTTGATGGATTTCTCCAGCATGTTCCTCAAGTCATCGGTGGCGTCCTTGTACTTCATGAGGCCCAGGGACACGGCGCAGTAGCCCTCGAAATCGGTGACGTTGCTCTTGTCCATCTCCTTCTGCACCAGGGCCCCCGCGTCGGAGAACTGGGCAAGGCCCAGGGCGATGGCCATGGCGCCCCGCCACTTGGGATTGCGGGTCTCCTTGAAGGATTTCACCAGCACGTCGCCCACGCCCGCCGTGGCCGGCTTCTTGTGCCGGAGGAGCTCCGCCTGGCTCACGCCCAGCCCCAGGGCCACCCAGGGCTTGTCCATCTTCTTGCCCCGCTTCTGGAGCCTGAGCGCCAGGTAGTCGATGGCCTCCTGGGAGCCGGCGCTCCCAAGATACCCCAGGGCGATATTGGCGAAGAACCGGGCCTGCAGGTCGCGGCTCAGCTTCCCTTCGGAGGTCCTCTCAAGGAGCTTGATCAGGGACTTGTCCGCCGGGTTCCCCATCTCCCCCAGGGCCAGGACGCAGGACTGGAGGATCATGGGGTTTTCTTTGTGCCACTTCAGGTAATTCTTCATCAGGTCGATGGTTTCCTTCCGGATCGCGTCGGCCTTGGCCTGGGGAGTGATCGCCAGGGCGTCGCCCGTCCCGGCCCCGCTCTTCTTGCCGGGCTTGGACTTGTCGCGCCCGAGCAGGCGGGAAACCGCGGTGGGCACGTGGGCGCGCATCTGGAAGCGGTTGGTCTTGTCCTTCATGTAGTCCAGGAGGTACCGGGAGGCGTCCACGGCCAACTCCAGCCCCTTGGGGTCGGAAAGGTCCGGGTTGAGGAGCCGGATGGCGATGATGGCGGAAACGGGGATATCCCGGTTGGCGAACTTGGACTTGTCCAGGATCTCCTTGGCCACCTCGAAGACCTTCCGCTTGAGCTTGAGATCCTTGTGGGAGTAAGCAATGAGCCCCAGGGCGTAGGCGGCGAAGGCCCGCTTGCGGAAGTTGACGCTCCCGTCGGTTCCGATGAGTTTCCTGCCCCGGGGAGTGTCCTTCATGATCTCGATCAGGTCGGGCACGGACTCGACCAGCCCGGCGATCCCATAGGCCAGGACGGCCGTTTCCGAGATCTCCTGGTCCTTGTCGGTGAGCCAGGGCCGGAAGACCTTGTCCAGGTCCTTGTCGCGCCCGATCTTGGCCAGGGCGATGAGGCAGGAAGAGACGATGTCCCGCTGCTTGGTCTCCTGGAGGGCCTTCTTCAGGGCCGGGATCACCACGGTCTTCAGGGTTTCATCGGAAGGCCTGAGGGTGGGCTGTTCTCTCTTGTAACCCTGAAGCCCCGAGAGGATGCCCACGTTGCTGGTGACGTCCTCCCCCTTGGAGATCTTTTCTTTCAGGTTGAGGTAGGGATCCTTGTTGAACTCCCACCAGAAACTCCAATCCGTATAGGTGAAGTCCGGGAGAGCCACGCCCCTGGTGGCGGGCCCGCGGCCCGTCTGGACGGGGCCGCCCGTCGCGGGGGCGTTGG
>CAYQBW010000643.1:0-2258 GCA_964415725.1 uncultured Planctomycetia bacterium | reverse complement strand
CGAGATCTACACAAGGAGTATCGTCGGCAGCGTCAGATGTGTATAAGAGACAGCTACGACGTCCAGCCCCCGGACCCCCTGGAGCGCTGGACCCGCCCTCCCTTCGAGCCCTGGATCGACGCGGAGAACGTGGTGGCCCGGGGCGCCCCGGACGACAAGGGGCAGTTCCTGGTCCACGTGCTGGCCGCCCGGGCCCACCTGGCGGCCTCCGGCAGAATTCCGGTCAACCTGATCTTTCTGATCGAGGGGGAAGAGGAGGTCACCTCCACCAACCTGGAAGCCTTCCTGGAAGACCGGAAAGACGAATTGCGGGCCGACGGGGTGATCGTCTCCGACACGGCCATGTTCGGGCCCGACAAGCCAGCCGTCTCCCTGGGACTCCGGGGGATCGCCGCCGCCGAGATCCGGGTCTCCGGTCCCGCCCGGGACCTCCACTCGGGAGGTTTCGGGGGCGCCGTGGCCAACCCGGCCCTGGAGCTGGCCCGCCTCCTCGCCTCCCTCCACGACGAGGAGAGGCGCGTGACCATACCGGGCTTCTACGACCGGGTCCGGCCCCCGTCTCCGCGGGAAAAGCAGCTCATGGAGGAACTCCCCTTCGACGAGGAGGAATTCCTGGCCACCACGGGGGCGCCCGCCCTCTTCGGGGAAAAGGGATTTTCCACCCTGGAGCGTATATGGACCCGGCCCACCTGCGAAGTCAACGGGATCTTCGGGGGCTACCGCGGCGAGGGGGGAAAGACCATCGTTCCCTCCGAGGCGGGCGCCAAGATCACCATGCGGCTCGTGCCGGACCAGGATCCCCGGGAGATCCTGGATCTCTTCGAGGCCCACGTGCTGGACCGGGCCTCCCCGGGGGTCAGGGTGGAAGTGAAAAAGACCGGCGGCGCCGACCCGGTGAGCCTCTCCCCCGACTCCCCCCTGGTCCGGGCCGCTGCCCGGGCCCTGGAGAAGGGCTTCGGAAAGGGGCCTCTCTATACACGTTCGGGAGGATCCATTCCCGTGGTGGGGAATTTCAAGAAAATCCTGGGCCTGGACACCCTGCTTCTCGGCTTCGGCCTGGAGAGCGACCGGTGCCACTCCCCGAACGAGAAGTTCTCCCTGGAGAGCTTCCACAAGGGAATCCTGACTTCGGCCTGGCTCATGAGGGAGCTGGCCCTGGAAACCGGCTGAAGGGTGGATTCATGAAGGCCCTTCTCTTCTTCTCCGGGCTTTTCACCCTGGTCGCCCAGACGGCCCTGGTCCGGGAGGTGCTGGCCACAGGGGGAACCAACGAGCTGGTCCTGGGGATCCTGCTCGGGGCCTGGCTCGCCTGGGTGGGGGGCGGCGCCCTCCTGGCCGGGCTCTTTCCCGTGGAAGAGAAGGAAAGGGCCGCCGCCCAGGCCCGGCGGGCCGCCTGGTTCTTCCTCCCGGCGCCCTGGTCCAGGTGGGGGGGGCCCTCTTTCTCCGGGAGATCACGGGCACAGCTCCGGGGGACTACTTCTCCCTCTGGGCGCTGGCGCCTGTCCTCTTCTTTCTCGGCGCCCCGGTGAGCCTGGTGACGGGATTCCTCTTTTCCCGGGCCTCCGCCGCCCTGGCCGTCCCAGGAAGGGGAAAGGCCACCACAGGTGCCTACGGCCTGGAGGCCCTGGGCTCCCTGGCCGGAGGCGGGCTGGTCACCCTCTGGCTCGGCCTGGGGGGAGGTTCGCTGGCCGGGCTCCTGCTCGCCGGGGCACTCCTCTACGGATGGCTCGCGGCGGAGCGATTGCGTATCGGCGGATCGACAAGGGAAAGGCGGAAATCCATCCTCCCGGCCCTGGCGGCCCTGGCCGCCCTCCTGGCCGCCCTGTGGCCTGGCGACCCGGCGGGCCGGGCCGCCGGCCGGCTCCGGTTCAGGCTCCTCCATCCAGGGGCCGCGCTGCTGGACAGGAGGGAGACCCCTTACGGCCTCACGGAAATCGCCGGGATGGGGGGACAGGTATTGGTCTTCCGGGACGGCGTCCTGTTTTCCGCCTCCCCGGACAAGGAACAGGCCGCCCTTCAATCGGGAATCCTGGCGTCCCAACCCCTCGAGAGAAGACGCCTCCTCTTCCTCGGCCTTCCGCCCCCATCCCTCCTGGCGGATCTCCTCGCCTTTCCCTGGAAGAAGATCGTCGCCGTGGACCCGGACCGGGCCGCCCGGGAGCTCCTGGCGGCACGGCTTCCCCCAAGGGAGAGGAAGGCCCTCCGTTCCCCCCGGATCCAGTGGATCGACGACGATCCCCGCCCCTTCCTGGCAAGGG
>CAYQBW010000642.1:0-2259 GCA_964415725.1 uncultured Planctomycetia bacterium | reverse complement strand
GCAAGGGAAAGGGTAGACTTTGAGGGCTCTTTTTCCTTTCTCCTTTTTGTCGTCCCCGGCGTTCAGCAACCCAAGAACATCATCTTTTCTCGTCTTTCATCCTTTCCAAGGAGGTTCTTTTCCCATGTCCAAGAAAACCCTCGTCCTCGCTTTCCTTCTGGGAGTGTCCTTCCAGGCCGGAATCTTCGCCCAGGTGATCCTCGAGAAACCGGGCGATCCCCCGGGCAAGCCGGCGCAGAGAAGCGGCTGGGGGCCCACGGCGGCGGGCTGGTCCATCGTGAAGTATGGACCTTTCGAAAGCGTGCAGGTCAATGTGGACAGGTTCGGCCGGAACATCCGGGGCGACGCCGCCAACGAGCCCTCCATCGCCATCGACCCGACGAATCCCAAGAAAATCGTGATCGGCTGGCGCCAGTTCAACACGGTCAATTCGAATTTCCGGCAGAACGGCTATGCCTGGAGCCACGACGGCGGCAAGACCTGGACCTTCCCCGGGCCGATCCAGAAGAACGTCTTCAACAGCGATCCCGTGCTGGATACGGACGTGAAGGGGAACTTCTACTACCTTTCCTACCCGGGCGGGCGGACCCTCAAGCTCTTCCGTTCCTTCAACGGCGGCGTCTCGTTCACGGGGCCCACCTACCTTTCGGGCGGGGACAAGGCCTGGATGCTGGTGGACAAGTCTTCCTCCATCGGCAGGGGGAACATCTACGTGATCTGGCAGGTCCTCCACGGGCCCAAGACCTTCGTCCGTTCCACCAACGGCGGGGTTTCCTTCTCCTCTCCCGTCCAGGTTCCCTACTACCCGACCTTCGGGACCCTGGCCCAGGACAAGGCGGGCACCCTCTACGCCTTCGGGCTCTACAAGCAGTATTTCAACCGTTTCGTCCTGGCGAAATCCACCAACGCCAAGGATCCACACCGGACCCCGACGTTTTCGGCCAGGTTCGTGAACATGGGGGGGAGGATGGGCTTCGGCGGCACGCCCAACCCCAGAGGCCTCCTGGGCCAGGCGCAGGTCGTGGTGGATCCCTCCCGCCCGGGATACGTCTACATGCTCTGCTCCGTGAATCCTCCCGGGAGTGATCCCATGGACGTGCACTTCGTGCGGAGCACCAACGGGGGGAACACCTTCAGCGCGCCCGTGAGGATCAACGACGATCCCTCGACTTCCTACGCCTACCAGTGGTTCGGAACCATCTCGGTGGCCCCCAACGGAAGGATCGACGTGGTCTGGAACGACACCCGCGGCTCCAGCGCCTCCTACTCCAGGCTCTACTACGCCTATTCCCTGGACGCGGGGAAGACCTGGTCCAAGAACATCCCAGCCACCCCCAAGTGGAACAGCCGGATCGGGTGGCCGCGCCAGAACAAGATCGGCGATTACTACTGTATGCTCTCCGACAATGCCAAGGCCAACCTGGCCTTCGCGGCCACCTTCAACGGCGAGCAGGACGTCTACTTCCTGACCCTTGGGGACTGCAACAAGAACGGCGTGCACGATTCCACGGACATCGCCAACGGGACCAGCTACGACGCCAACGGGAACCTGATCCCCGACGAGTGCGAGTATTGCCAGAAGAACCTGGGAAGCGGCGGGACGGCGAAGCTCTCCGTCTGCGGGGACGACCTCTCCAAGGCGGGAAGCAAGGCCACTCTGCTCGTCAAGAGCGGCGCCAAGGCCGCCCCGGTCTTCCTGGCCTTCTCCCTGAAGCGGCGCTCCTCTCCTCTGCCTCTTCCCTGGGGCGGGGCCCTGGTGCCCGACCTCTCCGACCCCTCGGCCTTCGTAGTCCTCGCGGGGACCACCGATTCCAGGGGATGGTATCACCTGACCTGGCCCGGCGGCGCCCGGGGAGTCTCCTCGGTCTACACCCAGGCCTTCGCCGTCAAAGGGACGAACGTCCGGGTCTCCAACGCCCTGGAGGTCAAAGTAGGGTATTGATCCGGCCCCATCGGGGGACGACCGTTCCCCACGTTCCATCGTAGGTGTAGGGGCCGCCGGAGGCGCCGTCTTCGGCGCCGAACGTCGGCCCGGGCCGGTTCCGGGAACGCGGAATCATCCCGCCGTCTGGGGAATCGCGGGACGACCGTCGGGACGGCGCTTCGCGCCGTCCCTCGGGCGTCCCCTACAGCGTCCCCCGCGGCGTCCCATACGTTCCATCGTAGGTGTAGGGGCCGCCGGAGCCAGGGTCGCCTCCGGCGACCCTGGCGAACGTCGGCCCGGGCTGGTTCCGGGAACCCGGAATCATCCCGCGCCTT
>CAYQBW010000641.1:0-2260 GCA_964415725.1 uncultured Planctomycetia bacterium | reverse complement strand
TCCTCCAGGGATTCCTGGAGGACCCGGACTCCCTGAAGGCCCTTCGAAGGGGACGACCCGGCCCGCAGCCGAACCTGGAAGAACACATGGATCTCCTGGACCGGGTCTACGAAAAGGCCCTGGCCTCCCACCGGTAGAGGCCGATTTCCGGACTCCGGGATAAGGACCGCTCCTCCCCCAACCCCAACCTCGAGATTTCCCCCTTTTCTTTTCGTTTTTTCTCGGCCCGGACGGGGTAGAAATGAGCGGACCCCAGGCCCGCTCCGAATCAGTGCCCTATTCAAGCGGTGCGCGGCCTTTTCCAGGAAATGGTCCTGACGAGGGCGTCCTTCCTATCCCATGGAGGCTCCCATGCCTTCCTGAAACCTAACAAAAGTCGGGTGACCATCTCCCGGAAAGCCCCACGAATGTGGTGACGGGCGGGGGATGGTGGGACCGGCCTCCCCGGTCTCCCACCCCCTCCAGCCCGGGTTCCTCTCTCTCTTTCCTTTCTTTTTGGGTCTTCAGCAGAATCTGTGGGTCGGAGAGGGGTTGAAAGGTAGAGTTCAAACCTCCACCGGGAACGGCGGGCTCGGGTGCCGGCTGGGGCCCGCCCCGCCTCCTCCCCTCGCCGCGCCGCCCCCTCCAAGAGGAGGGTGCGGGGCGGCGCGGCGAGGGTATACGGCGGGGCTGACGCCCAAGCCTTGTCCTGAAGGGCAGAAAAGCCCGTTTTTCGGCTCTCTCCCGGCGTACCACTTGAAAAGGGCACTGATTTCTTTGGAAAAGGCCTAATGGGAGCTTCCTTTGAGCGTGGACCCCGGAAACTAAGCCATGTCTCCAAATCCCTGCTAAGGCCCTTGCCTTTTTCTATGATGAATCCAATGAAACGGGCGAATTCAGTCTTTGACTTCTCTTTTCGCCTTCTTCCACCCCAGGATTACCCTTGCCTAGGTTCGGATTTATGCAGAAGACCCGGAATTTATTGGTCGAGGGCGCCGGGAAAAGGGACCTTCAACCCCCAGCCGGGACCGTGGGGCAAAGGCCCGGTTGGGGCCCGCTCCCCTCGTCCCCTTCATGTTGGTGCCGGCGGCGGGATCGGTGGAGAATGCCGGGGCGGCTTTTTTCTCGGCCCGGGAGGCGCAGGCTCATGAAACACAGGGTTCCCGGTTTCTTCCTTCTTTGTCTTTCCTTTCTCCTTCTCTGGGGCCTGGCCGGGGTCGTTCTCTTCTCCAAAGGCTACCGGCTCTCCTTCCTCTCTCCGGACGCCTTCGAATACCTTTCGGTGATCCGGAACCTGGACCAGGGAAGGGGCCCTCTCCTCTCGGTAAAACATTATTTCATGTATGGAGCGCCGGTGGAGCACTACGCGGCCCTGACCAGGCCCCTTCTCTTTCCCTTCCTGGCGTCCTTTCTTCCCGGCTCCCCTATGACCCAGGGCCTTCTTTTCAATTGGCTCATGATCGGCCTGGGCGGGTGGGCCCTTTGGCGCGTCGCCCGGGGCCGGTCCTGGGCTCCCGTCGCTCTTCTGGTCCCGGCTTGGTTTTTCACCTACCCGGTCCTGTTGTGGGCGGGGGCGGATTTCCTTTCCGAACCCTCGGCCCTTGCCTTTCTTTTGGTCGCGGTCCTCCTGGGTTGGGGAGGGAAGAAGGGCTGGGCGGCCTTTTTCCTGGCCGGGCTTGCGGGGGTCGCAGCCATCCTGGCCCGGCCGGCCTCCCTGGCGGCCGTTCTTCCCCTGGCGGGGCTCATGCTCCTCAGGAAGGACGTCGGCCCTGGAAGGAAGGGGCTTTTCCTCCTCGGGCTCGTTTTAGGTTACCTTCCATATGGTTTTTGCAACCTGGCTCACGGGGTTCCTTTCCTCCACCAACCTCAAGGCCTCCTTTGGAGAGCCTTTTCCTTTGAAGAATTTTTCAAACCCGGGGAACTCCAGTCCACCGCTCCAAGCGCCTGGGCCCTGGTTCAAGGCTCCCCGGGGCGTCTGGCGGACAGGATCCTGTTCCTTCTGGAAACAAACACGCGGCGTCTGTTCCTGGAGGGGTGGCCTTTCCTGCCTTTCGCCGTCCTCGCAATTTTTTCCCGGGGCTTCTTTCGTTCCTCCCGGCTTCCTCTCGCGGCGGCGGCCTTTGGTTTCCTCGGCTTCTATTCGTTCACCTGGTTCGTCTCCGATCCCCCGAGATTCATGCTGGTCCCCCTGGTCTTCCTGGTTGCCCTGGGGGGTCGTTGGTTTGCCTCAAGCTTTGCGGGAGAACCGGGTCTCCCGCCGGGGCGGCGGAGACTTCTCGTT
>CAYQBW010000640.1:0-2261 GCA_964415725.1 uncultured Planctomycetia bacterium | reverse complement strand
CTCTGTGGAAAGACCGGGTGATCGCCGTTCTGGCGGAAAAGGAGGCGGCTGTTCCGGGTTATGGAAAGGCCGTCCTGGATTTTCACCTGGAGGGCCGGGTGGACTTCTACAAAGTGAAAGCCCTGGATCCCGGGGGGGGCAGGATTTTTTCCTTCTGGATGGAAGCTTCCTGGGGAAAGGGGAAGAAGGCGGAGTTCCCCGTAGCCGATGTGAGCGAGGAAGGGTACCACGAATTCGTCCTTCCCGCCGGGGCGAAAATCCTGAAAATCTTCTCGCGGAAAGGGAAGGCGGTCCGGCCTTCCCTGAGGAAGGGACGCTTGAACCTGGTCGTCCTGGAGTAAAGGGGCCACCTCCAGTTACGCGGGATCTATGCTTCCTTCACGGGTGGATTACAGTTTCTGGTAGACCTCGTCGTGGGCTTGCCAGAAGCGGGCCGAGGCCTCCAGGTCGGGAAGGACTTCCACCAGGAGGTTCTCTCCCGCCGGGGGCGTCCAGGACCCGCCGTCCCAGGGGTAGTAGGCGAGCCCCCACATGCCGGCCCAGTCGGAGAAGCCGATCTCGTGCTCGTCCTGGAAGAAGGGGCTCTTCAGGATCCTCCCGAAGATGCGCCCACCCCGGTTGTTCATCACGACGATCCTGGTTCGTATGCCCGAAAGCTCCCGGAGAATCCAGGGGGCGGCCAGGTCGTAGAGGACCGTCAGGTCCCCTAGGAGAGCCCAGTTCTCCCGGTCCGGCCCGGCCAGGCCGAGAAAGGTCGAGACCTGGCCGTCGATGCCGTTGGCGCCCCGGCTGGAGAGGACCGAAAGGCCCCGGTCCTCACGGGCGGCGGCCAGGTTCCACTCCCGGATGGGCAGGCTGTTGCCCAGGTAGACCCGGGCGCCTTCCGGCGCCAGCAGGGAGAGCCGGCGGACCAGGGCGGGCTCGGAGAAGGGGTGGGCCGAAAGAAGTGTCTCCAGCTCTTTCGCCGCCGCCCGGTCCCTCTCCAGGGTTTCGGCCGTGAAGGCCGGGTCCGCCCGGCGGGGCCGGACCCTGGAAAGGGTCTTGCACGGGGCGCACTGGCAGAGGGTGGACTGGGAGAGGCCGGGAAAGGGAAGGGGCGAGAGGGAGCCCACGGGCTCGCCGGAGTCCCTTTGCTCCAGGTCCCGCCAGGCCCGGAGGGTGGGCACCGACCCGACGCGGAGCACGCCGTGGCGTTTCACCCGGGACACGAAGGCCTCGCCGCCCCGAAGCAGGAGATTCGCCAGGGCCGGGTCCTCCCGGAGGCCGGACTCCGCTTCGGCGTATACGGGCGCTCCCAGGGCCAGGAGGAATTCCCGTACGGCGGGCCGGTCTTCTTCCTCCAGGGCCCCGAGGATCACCAGGGGGCGTTCCAGGCCGGCCAGGGCCTCTTCCACTTCTCCTGGGTCGGCCTCGGGCGGTTCCGGGAGGGAAAGGGAGGCGGGCTGGATCCGGAGGGAAGGGATCTCCCCGGGCAGGAGGGGCTCGTCGAAGCGGAGGTTCAGGTGGGCCGGACCGCGCCGGTCCCAGCCCTCCAGGGCGGGCGGGGCCTCCCCCTCGTCGTCGGCGATCGTTGGGGCGTAGATGCCGAAGAGGCCCGGTTGCTCGATGCACTGGGGCGCGCCGGTGCCCCGGAAGCGGGCCGGGCGGTCGGCGGTGACGAGCAGGAGGGGCCTTCCCTCGTAGTAGGCCTCCACGGCCGCAGGGAGGAGTTCCGCCGCGGCCGTTCCCGAGGTGGTGACCACGGCGGCGGGCCTTCTCGTGGCCCGGATCCGGCCCAGGGCGAAGAAGGCGGCGGACCTTTCCTCGAAGAAGCGGTGCACGAGAAACCCTGTGCACTTCTCCAGGAGGGAGAGAAGCGGGGCCGACCGGGCGCCCGAGCAGGCGCAGACCTCGGCCACGCCCGCTTCCGCCAGGGCCCGGAGCCAGGCGGCGGCCCTCCGGAGGTTCAAAGTCCCAGCATCCACTTTACGGCCTCCCGCTTTTGTGCCAGCTCTTCCCACTCTTTCTCCGGGTCGCTCTCGCCGACCACGCCGCAGCCGCTCCCAAGTCTCAGGGCCCCCCGCTCCCACTGGACGCACCGGATGGCCACCACGCAAAAGGCCTCGCCCTCGGGGAGGAGAAGCCCGAAGGGCGCGCCGAACCTGCCCCGGACTGTGCCTTCGTCCTGTTTTTCCAGCCACGCCAGGGCCCGCTCCCTGGGAAGGCCCCCGAGGGCGGGCGTGGGGTGGAGGGCCCGGACCAGGTCCTCGAAGGAGAGGGGG
>CAYQBW010000639.1:0-2277 GCA_964415725.1 uncultured Planctomycetia bacterium | reverse complement strand
GCCCCGTCCCTCGGGCGTCCCCTACGATCCAACGTAAGCGTAGGGGCCGCCGGAGCCTGCGTCGCCGGAGGCGACGCAGGCGAACGTCGGCCCGCGATGGCCCCCAATCTCACCATGACTCTGGGATTCCCCCCGGGTAGACTCCTTCCCCATGGCTACCGCAAAAGATCTTCAGAATCTCCTCTACCGCATCGACGGGCGGGGCTACCCGGCCTACAAGGAGATCGCCGGGAAGTGGACCTTCCCCTCGTTTGTCCTTTTCATCGACCACGTCCAGGGAGACCCCTTCGCCGCGCCGAGCAGGCTGCGGATCTTCCTTCCGCCCGAATCCGCTCCCTTCCCCGAGGAGCTCCGAAGGCCCAGGGAGCGTGCCCTGGGCGTGGAGTGGCTCCTGGCCCGGCGCTTCGCCGACCAGGCCCGCAAGGCCGGGGCCAGGCGCGGGTCGGGGAAGAGCGGGATGCTCGAGATGGACCGGCCCGGCCAGGAGGTCCTGGAGAGGACCGCGGTCCGCCTCCTTCCCGAGGGCGGGGTGGAGGCCCGCTTCTTCGCCGGCCTTCCCGCCGCGGGAAGGCGGATCCTGGGCAGGCAGGCGGCGGAGATGCTCCTCCACGATCTGCCGGAGGTGGTCTCCCGGACCTTGCTCCCTTCGGCCTATCCGCCCGGTCTCCTCCGCCTCCATGCCGAGACCAACCAGGACGCCTCCTTCCTCCGGGGAATCCTGAAGGAGAGGGGGCTCGTGGCCTTCGCGGCCGACGGCGCCGTTCTTCCCAGGCGGTCCGGGGTGGACGACAGGCCCCTGGAAGAGGGGGCCGTGCCTTTCCGATCCCCCGATTCCCTGAGGGTCGAGGTGGAACTTCCCAACCGCGGAAAGATTACGGGAATGGGAATCCCAGCGGGAGTCACTCTGATCGCGGGCGGCGGGTTCCACGGCAAGTCCACCCTTCTCCGCGCCCTGGAGCGGGGCGTCTGGAACCATCCCCCCGGCGACGGACGGGAATTCGTGGTGAGTCTCGAGGGCGCCGTCAAGATCCGCGCCGAGGACGGCCGCTCCGTGGCGGGCGTGGACATCTCCCCTTTCATTAGGGACCTGCCCGGTGGAAAAGAGACCTCCTTCTTCTCCACCCCCAACGCCTCGGGCTCCACCTCCCAGGCGGCGAACATCATGGAGGCCCTGGAGGCGGGGGCGGAGGTCCTCCTCCTGGACGAGGATACGGCGGCGACCAATTTCATGATCCGGGACCACCGGATGCAGGAGCTGATCTCCCGCGAGAGGGAGCCCATCGTGCCCTTCGTGGACAGGGCCCGGTCCCTCTTCGAGGACCTGGGTGTCTCCACGATCCTGGTCATGGGGGGGAGCGGGGACTACTTCGACGTGGCGGACCGGGTGATCGCCATGGAGGAATACGTCCCCAGAGACGTGACCGGCCTGGCCCGGGAGATCGCCCGGCGGATTCCGACGGGCCGAAAACCAGAGGCGCCGGGGCCCATGGCCCGGCCCGAGGGGCGGGTCCCGGCCAGGGAGAGCATCGACCCCTCCAAGGGGCGGCGGGAGGTGAGCCTCAAATCCAGGGGCCTGCACGTCATCCAGGTCGGGCGGGAGACGATCGACCTGAGGTGGGTGGAACAGCTCGTGGACACCTCCCAGACCCGGGCCGTGGGCCTGGCCCTCCTTCTCCTTTGGGAGAAGGTCCTGGACGGAAGGCGCACTGTGGCCGAGGCCCTGGATTACGTGGAAAGAGAAATCCAAGAGAAAGGCCTGGACGCCCTGGACCGCCGAAGACTCCCCGACCTGGCCCGCTTCCGCCCCTTCGAACTCGCCGCCGCCCTCAACCGCCTCCGCACCCTGAAGATCCGCCCCCCGGGAAGCTAGAAATCCTGTCCCCGCCCCCAAAGGGGGCGATTCCAAGAATAGGCCCCGGAGCCGGCCCTGGATGCAAGGGAGGGGATTCCCGCGGCAAGAGAAACGGTGCCCAATTCAAGTGCCCTGCCCTTCCGGAGAAGTCCACCGGTAAGCGAATCGGAAACCCCAGAGAGATTTCGATGGGGAGAAAAGGACTTTTTAATGCACTGGAGGGGGGCTCATGGGGAAGGCGGATGTCTTCTGCTTCTACGGATACCAGGACCCTTACCTGGCCGAGGGGGCGAGGTATCACAGGCCCGTGGGGCTGGTGATGGAGCTGAGGTAAGGGGTCGGGAGACGGTTTTAGAGGTTGATTTCCGGCAGGCCCCACTTCTCCTGGAGGAGGATGTATTCGGGCTTGGGCAACTGGACGAGGA
>CAYQBW010000638.1:0-2278 GCA_964415725.1 uncultured Planctomycetia bacterium | reverse complement strand
GCCCTGGTCCTGGTGGTGGTGGTCCTTCTGGGAGGGGGCCCCCCCGCCTGGTTCACCAAGGGGATGGAAAGGGCCGCCCAGGTCACTTCGCCCCAGGCTCGGGTCAAAGCCTATCTGGACCTGGCGGGCCGGGCCTCCAAGGGGGATTGGGGGACGGCCCGGGAGGACGCCGGGAAAGCCTATGGGCTGGCCTGGAAGGCCGGGGCTTCCCTGGGGGCCGCCCCGGAGAGCGTCCTCTTCCTTGCCCGAACGGCAAGGAAGGTCTTTCAAGGGCCTTGGGGCGCCGCCGAAGGGAAACGCTGGGGCCGGAAGGCCTTGGACCTGGCAGATGCCATCCAGGATCCCTTGGAGAGAGCCAAGGCCTTCCTGGCTCTCTATAAGGAGGTCCAGGGCGACAAGGGGGCTTCCTCCTGGATGCCCCTGGATGGACCGGCTCTCCTGGAAAAGGCCTTCCAGGCCGTCCGGAAGGCTCCTTTGGACGGGGGCAAGGGGGAATCTTCCGCCTTGGGTCTCCTTCGGGAGATCCTAGATGCGGCGTCCGGGTCCGGCGCGGAAGAGCTGAAAAAAAAGTGCTGGGAGGAGATTCTCCGGCGGAATCCCCAAGACGAGCAGGCCCACCTGGCCTTGGGGCATGAGCGGGTCCCGGAAGACAGCCCTCTCGAGGAATTCCGGGGCAAGTGGCTCACCACGCCCACAGAGAAACGGCTCTACCGGCACAGGCTCGAGGACTTGAAGGCCAAGGCCGCCAAGGCGAAGGCCGAGGCGAACAAGTGGAAGCGGAACCGCTTCGCCCGGGCCTGCAAGCGCCTGGCCCGGGAGATGACCCGGGAGATTCCAGACAAGAAGTGGCACTGGTTCTTCGACGACGAATTCGTGAAGAGGCCTTACCTCCTGGCGGTGGAGGAGTCTTTGAGTCCCACCACGGAAGGGATCGCCAAGGAGGAAGGCCAGGTCCTCTCGGCATTGGTGACGAATTTCTACAAGAAGTACGGCAAGCTCCTGAACCTGAAGGTTCCCAAGAGGCCTGTGGGGGTCTTCGTCTTCAAGAGCAAGTCCTCCTACGCGGAATTCCAGAAGAAACACCCCAAGTCCTATCCTTCTCCCATCGGGATCGGGGGGTTCTTCAGCGGCGAGACGGGCCGGATGTATCTCTGGGCCAAGGACGACATGCAGCGGGGAAGGAAGCCGATGGACTTGACTTCCATCATGTTCCACGAGGGGACCCACCAGCTCATGCACTACAACAAGCAATCCCCCGGTCCCCAGATCGGGAATTCCCCCTGGCTCCAGGAGGGGATCGCGGAGTTCTTCGCCGGGTATTACACGCGCATCAACCCGGAAACGGGGCTCCACGAATACAAGAACGGGAAGTTTCTGGAGCGGCGCTACGAGGTCATCGCACCGGCGGCGGCCCAGTATCTCAAGACCAAGAGGGTTCCGCCGGGCATCATGCCCTTGAAAGACTTGATCTACCTGGGATATCCCAAGTTCCGGCAATACATGTGGGGCCGTAACCGGAATCCTTTTATCGTAAGCATGGTCTACGCCGAGGGCTGGGCTTTCATCCACTTTCTCAATCACTTCGAGAAGGCGGGAAAGAAGGGCTACTACAAGGAAAAGTTCGAGAAGTTCCTCAAGGCGGAGATCGAAGGGGTCTCGAGCCCCCGGAAATTCGAGAAGATTTTCGGGATCAAGTCCGACCGGGACTGGAAGCTCCTGCAGGACGAGTTCTTCCGCTACCTCATGGACAGCGACAAGGGCATGAGGAAGTATCTCTGGGAGGCCCGGAACCGGAAGCCCGGGTACTGGCCCAAGGACGACGAGGAATAAGGCCCCCGCCTTGAAAGAGAATGGGTGGGGAAACTGTGCCCTTTTCGAGGAGGGTCGATGGAGGTCTTGGGTCTTCGCCCGCCTCCGTGGCGCCCCATCGTATACCGTCTCTTTCGTGAGTTCCGATGGATCGGGTTCGTTTGGGAAGAAAGGAAGTGAGGGTTCCTTCCCCGGGACGACGTTCGGGCCGTCGCTTCGCTCCGGCCCTCCGGCGTCCCCTACGGAATGAGGGGCCGAGGCGAAAGGCGGGGCGGGCCCCAGCCGGGCCTTTGCCCGCCGATCCCGGCTGACAGCTGAGGACGTAAACAGAACGTCCCCTTTCCATGGGGAGATCCGGGTTCGGCGGGCTCAAGGGCCGGGCCCGGTGTGTCGAAAAGGTGCAGGGAAGAAGGTTGGCCGCTTGACACCGGAGGAGACGCAACATGAGACCTTTCAGGCGGGCCTTGGG
>CAYQBW010000637.1:0-2280 GCA_964415725.1 uncultured Planctomycetia bacterium | reverse complement strand
GGATATCCTGGCCCGCCGTCCCCGCGGGGAGACCCAGGCAAAGAGACAACAATAAGAAGAAAAAGCGCCATCCCATCACAGGGGCCACCCTACCAGCCGCCTGGTTCGGGCGAGAGCCCTTTTTCCCGTGCCGGCCTGGCCTCCAAGGGGTTCCCAGCCTCCTCGAGTCTTGATTCCCACCGGGACCGGGGCCCCCCGCCCCCTGGAACAAGGGGATTCCCGGCGGGCTCCCGCACCCCTTCCTGGACATGGGGAGGAAGGAAGGCAAAATGGCTCAATTCACGTGACCGGCGGAAGACCCGCCTCGAACCGAGAGGAGCAGGCGCGATGAAGACCGGGCCCCCGGAAAAGGTCGTCCCACCTCGGCTGATCCCCATCCTCCTTCCGACCCTCATGCTCCTTGCCGCGGGATCGGCCCGGGCCATTCCGGCCTTCTCCCGGAAATACAAGACCTCCTGCAACACCTGCCACGTGGCCTTCCCCATGCTCAACGACTTCGGCGAGGCCTTCCGGAGCAATGGTTTCCAGTTCCCCCAGGACGACGACTGGTTCGTCAAGGACAAGCCCGTCACCCTCGGGGCAGAGGGGTGGCGCGACCTCTTCCCCCAGGCCCTCTGGCCCACGACCCTGCCCAACCTCCCTCCCGTCTCCTTCCGGGTGACCATGGGGATGGACCAGACCGAGGGGGCCAAGGACAAAGGGAACTTCCAGGCTCCCACGGACGTGAACATCCTGGCCGCCGGGACCATGGGGGAGGACGTCTCCTTCTTCTTCCACCAGGGGGGCGGAATCCGCTACTACGTGCAGTTCTCCAACCTCCTGGAGGAGACCTTCTCGGACACCCTCCTTCCCCGTTATGCCCTCAACCTGAAACTGGGGCTCTTCGAGCCGGAGGTGATGGGGACCAGCAACGCCCGCCGCCTCACGGCCACCCCCCTTCTCGCCCGCACCGTCACCTACAGCCGCGCCGGCGAGGCGGGCAACTCCTTCGCCATCGACCGCCAGATCGGAGCGGAAGCCCACGGCGTCCTCTTCCACCGGACGCGCTACGTCCTGGGGGTCGTCAACGGAAACGGCGACGGCCCGGACAACAACAGCCACAAGGACGTCTACGGCAGGCTGGCCGTGAAGGTCGGCGGAATGCGCTTCTCCGGGGAAGAGCCGGAATCGGACGACCAGGAGGAGGGCGGCAAGGGGGACGCCCTCTTCCGGGACCGGGCCTACGTGGACAACTCCTTCACCCTGGGGGCCTTCTTCTGGCTCGGCCGGTTCACGGCCTTCGATTCGGCGGCCAACCGGAACTACGACATCGACTTCCGCAGGGTGGGCCTGGACTCCCGCCTCAACTGGTGGGTCTTCGACCTCAATTGCGGAGTCATGTACGGCAAGGACGACAACGGCCTGGACACCAACTACGACATCGCCCAGACCGTCTACTTCGCCTCCCTCCGCTACATCCCCTACCCCTGGCTCATCGCCACGGGCCGCTACGAGAAGGTCTTCTTCCGGGACCCGGCCACCAAGGCTTTGGACGACCAGGAGGTAGGGCGCTTCATTCTCTCCGCCACGGCCCTGGTGCGGGTGAACCTGAGGATCACCGTGGAAGGACGCCTCAACCAGAGCCTGGGATACCCCGGAACGGAAGACGACACCCTCCTTCTCAGGCTGGACTACAGTTTCTGACCATGGGTCCCACGGAAGAAAAACCCAGGCCCGAAACCGGGGAACAGGCCCGGAAGGGTCTTTCCCGGAGAAGGGCCCTCAAGCGCATGAGCGCCTGGGGAATCCTGGTCTTTCTGGCGGCCCAGGCGGTCATCTGGATCCGCGCCCTCTTCCCGAGGACCCGGGTCGAAGGCCCCCGGTTCTTGAGGGCCGGGAAGATCTCGGACTTCCAGGTGGGCGCCGTGGACCAGCGTTTCCTCTCCTCCCACAGGGTCTGGATCGTCCGCACCCGGGAGGGGATCTACGCCCTCTACGCCCGGTGCACCCACCTGGGCTGCACCCCCGCCTGGGTGAAGACGGTGAAGAAATTCAAGTGTCCCTGCCATGGAAGCGGTTTCGCCCTGGACGGGACCAACCTGGAAGGCCCGGCCCCCACCCCGCTGGAGCGCTTCCCCGTCTCTCTCGACAGGGAGGGCCGGCTGGTGGTGGACCTGGGAAGGCGGATCCACAAGAGGCGGGACGGGACCTGGAGCGGACCGGGAGCCTTCCTCCCCGTCCGGCCGGGGGGGGAATAAGGGGGAGGAAGGCTCCCGGTCCGCTCCAGGTCCCGTCCCGCCT
>CAYQBW010000636.1:0-2284 GCA_964415725.1 uncultured Planctomycetia bacterium | reverse complement strand
AGGAAGAGAAGAGATCGGGCGAGGCTTCGGGTCTTCATGGCGGGCCATCCTTTCGCCCGCCACCTTACCGGCCCGGCCGGGGCGGGTCCCGTGAGTCCCTTGTAAGAAGAAGGCTTGTCCCAGGGAAGCCGGACCGTTCGGGGGGGCGGCAAGGATTCCCCCACAGCCCTCTTGACCCGGCGGCTGAAAAAGAATAATCTTTCATTATGCAAAAAAAATTCACTCAACCCCGGCCTTGCCGGAAGGAGCTTCCCTGATGGTCCGGAACTTCCTGGGAACCGACGAGTGGCCCGACGAAGAGATCCTCGCCCTCCTGGACAGGGCCCGCCGCCTCAAGGCCGGCGAGGAAGAAGGGGATCTCCGGGGCAAGATCCTGGGGATGGTCTTCTTCAACCCCTCCCTCCGGACGCGGACCTCCTTCGAGGCGGCCATGCTCCGGAGCGGGGGGGACGCCATCTACCTGGAGCCCGGCAAGGGGGTCTGGGCCTTCGAGACCCGGCCCGGGGTGGTCATGGACGGCAAGGCCGCAGAGCACATGGTGGAGGCCGCCCGGGTGCTGGGCAGGTACGTGGACGGCCTTGGGGTGCGGGCTTTTCCGGCGGGAGAGGACCTGGAGGAGGCCTTCAAGGACCGGGTGGTCCGGGGCTTCGCCGAGAACGCCGGCGTGCCGGTGATCAACTTCGAATCCGCCAGGCGGCATCCCTGCCAGGGCCTGGCCGACGCCATGACCCTCCAGGAAAAGCTGGGAAAGGACCTGAAGGGAAAGCGGTTCACCCTCACCTGGACCTGGCACCCCAATCCCCTGCCCACGGCCGTTCCGGTGAGCGCGCTCATCGGCGCCGCCCGGCTGGGCATGGATCTCACCCTGGCCTGCCCCCCGGGCTACGACCTCCACCCGGAGGACATGAAGGCCGTCCGTGAGGTGGCGGAGCGAAACGGCGCTTCTCTCCAGATCTCCCGGGACATGGACCAGGCCGTCGAGGGCGCTCACGCCGTGTACGCCAAGAGCTGGGGAAGCCTGGAGGATTTCGGGAACCCGGAAAAAGAGCGCGCCCGCCGGGCCGGGTTCAAGGACTGGATCGTGAACGAGAAGAGGATGTCCTCCACCGCCGGGGGGCGGGGAATCTTTCTCCATTGCCTTCCCGTCCGGCGGGGCGTGGTGGTTACCGAAGGCGTATTGGAGGGGCCCTGGTCGGTGGTGGTGGACCAGGCGGAGAACCGGTTGCACGCCCAGCGTGCCTTGCTCCTGGAGCTTTTGAAATGAACGAGAACCTGGTGCGGGCCCTCAAGGGCGCCCTGGACTACAGCCGCCTCTACAGGCGGAAGACCTTCGTGATCAAGCTCGGCGGGGAGGTCCTGGCCGATCCCAAGGTCCTGGAGAACCTGGCCGTCCAGGTGGCCCTCCTGGAATCCCTTTCGGTCCGGATCGTGATGGTCCACGGCGGGGGTCCCCAGTCCACGGATCTCACCAGGAAACTCGGGCTCCGCCCGGAGATCGTGGCCGGACGGCGGGTGACCACCCCCGAGGTCCTGGAGATCGCCAAGATGGTCTACGCGGGCCAGCTCAACGTGGACCTCCTGGCGGCGCTCAGGGCCCAGCAGCTTCGGGCCGTGGGGCTTTCGGGCGTGGACGGGGACCTGATCACCGCCAGGCGGAGGCCGCCGGTGGAGGTCACGGACGACACGGGAAAGACCCGGACCGTCGATTACGGCGAGGTGGGGGACGTGGTGGACTCGGATCCATCCGTCCTGCGGACTTTGCTGGAGAGCGGATACGTCCCCGTGGTGGCCTCGCTTGCGGCGGACCAGGAGGGCAAACCCCTCAACATCAACGCCGACACCGTGGCCGAGACCCTGGCGCGGGCCCTGGGGGCCGAAAAACTCATCTTCCTCACGGGCAGTCCCGGTCTCCTGCGGGATCCCAAGGATCCCTCGAGCCTTGTGGCCTTCGCCACGCCCGAGGACCTCAAGACCTTGATGGCCGAGGGGTCCATACAGGGGGGGATGCGCCCCAAGGTGGAGGCCTGCCTGAGGGCGGTGGAGGGCGGGGTGAAACGGACCCACATCATCGACGGATGCGCCCCGGACTCCCTCCTGATCGAGCTTTTCACCGGCGCCGGTTGCGGGACCATGATCGTCGGGTCCGACGAGATGGACAAGTACAAGGACGTGGAGCTGGCGCGCAACGGGATCAAGAACGGGAATGCGTAATCCTATCGAATCCACGGCCCTCCTGGCGGAACTGGTCCGGACCCCGAGCCCCTCGGGGCGGGAGGAAGAGGCG
>CAYQBW010000635.1:0-2284 GCA_964415725.1 uncultured Planctomycetia bacterium | reverse complement strand
ATCCTCCCCCTCACCTCCCTCGCTCCCCTGGTCCACTTCCTCTCCCGGAGAGATCTTGTCGAAGACCTGGGCCACCGAATTGGAGAGGGCGTCCAGGTCCTCGTTGGCGTCCAGGGCGGCCAGGGCCCACTCCACGGACTCCTGGACCGACTGGGGCTGGTCCAGGAGGGATTCGGGTCCGCCCGGGGGAATGATGATCCCCAGTTTGGCGAACTCCGCCAGCATGGACGCCACTTCGAAGGGAGGGATCCCCCCGTCCTCCGCCATGGTCCGCACCGTATTTTCCCCGTTGATCATGGCCAGGAGCTTGATCTGGGAGGCGTCCAGGGCCATCTCGGCCAGCACGGAGAACCGGTCCGGCGCCGGCTGGATGGGGGTGTCCAGGTCGGGGATGATCCTCTTGATCAGCCTCCAGTCGTCCATCTGCTTGTGGGCCTCCAGCAGGATGGGCATCACGTCCAGCTTGATGTCGTAAGGCTGGACGAAGGAGGGAAGTTCCTCCATGGTGAGCCACCGGTAGCTGCACTCCGAGGACTCCCGAATGAACTCGTAGATCAGCTCCCCCCCCTGGTCCCTGAGGAAGGAGATGAATTCCTCCTCCTCGAAGAAGCCCTTCTCCAGGAAGTGGAGAAAGATGGGAAGGCCTTCCTTGGCGAAGCGCTCTTCCGCCTCCCGGGCCATCTCCACGGGGATCTCCCTGTACTCCTTGAGCCCCTCCCCGCGGATCACCCGCCGGGTCAGCTTGTGGGGCGAGACGAAGGCCACGTGTCCTTCGTTGAAAAACATCTCGACGCAATTGTCGGGCTTTTCCACCACGAAGACGCCCGTGTGGTGGCCCGCCGTGAGGAGCTGCATCACCTCTTCCACGGCGATGAAGTCCCCCTTGCCGGCGAAATTGAAATCCTGGGGCGCGCTCTGCTCCAGGATGACCCGGTCCAGGTTCAAGGCCAACTCTCCAAGCGCGCTGGCCGTGAACACCGTTCCCATCAGGTAGCTCACCAGGTTGGAGGGGTCCGCGCCGTCGCGGCGGACCACGGCCTTGAACCCCCGCCGGAACCTGGAGCGGAAGAGTTCCTCCAGGAGGTCCAGGGTCTCCGACTTCAAGGCCTTCAGGTCCGACTTGCGCAGAAAGAGATCCCTCACCCGCTCCATGAGGGCGGCGTACTCCTCGTCGGCCTCCTTCTCCCTGCCGTCGAGAACCCGCTCCACCGTCTCCAGGATCAGGTGGGTCAAGTCCTCGGCCAGGGTGGGCGAACCTCCCTGGGGGTTGTTTTCTTCCTGGTTCATGCGGACCCTGCCCGGGGAACGGCCCCGCCGTCTGCCGGGGCGCGCCTCCCCCGGGAATTGATCGGTCCCCGGGAGCCTCCCCCTTGAGGAGGAGAGGGTGGAGGGGGACTTTCCGGGGTCCCCTGGTTTAGGATCTCTGCCTCCACCCACCTGCAGGAAGGAACAAGGCGTGCGCGAAACCCCCGTGACAAGGCCCCGGCGTGGCCCGAGGCCCGTCTTCCTCAACCCTTGGGCCTGGTTCTTTCTCTTCCTGGGGGCGGCCCACGCCTGGGCCGCCCACAGCCTCCCTTCCTCCTGGGTGGACCGGGTCTACCACGGGGAGATCTATCCCTGGATCCTCCGAATCCTGGGGGGAGCGTGCGACCGCTTCTCCTGGTCCCTTTCGGGAGCCCTTCTTCTCTTTGGAACCTTCCTCTTCCTCTTCCGCCTTCTCGGGCTTCTCTCCACGGCCTTCCGCAGGGGCTTCGCCCTGCGGTGCCTGGCCGCCTCCTTCCGGCTGCTGGTGGTCCTCTCCCTCCTGGTCCACCCCTTTTTCCTGTTCTGGGGATACCACTACCGGGCCACTCCCCTGGCGCGCCGCCTCGGCCTGGAGGGAATCCCCGCCCCGGCCGGCGCGGACCGGCTCTTCCGCCGGGCCCGGATCCTGGCGGCCCGGCTGAGAGAGCCCGGCCTGGACACCCGAAGCGGCCCCCTTCCCCCGCTCTCAGGGGAAGTGCGGCGGGCCCTCCGGGAGCTGGGAATGGGAGACCTCCCCCTTCCCCGGCGCGTCAAGGCCCCTCCCATCCCGGGCATGCTTCTTCTCTCGGGCACCCTGGGGATCACCTCCCCCTTCACCCTGGAAGCCCACGTGGAGCCCTCCCTCCACTGGGCGGACCAGCCCTTCCTTGGGGCCCACGAACTGGCCCACCTGGGGGGCGTGACCGGGGAAGGGGAAGCCAATTTCGCCGCCTGGTACGCCCTGGTCACGTCAAAACATCCGCTCTACCGTTACTGCGGG
>CAYQBW010000634.1:0-2285 GCA_964415725.1 uncultured Planctomycetia bacterium | reverse complement strand
CTCCTGGTATACCCAGCCCGGCAAGTATCCGCCCACCCGGACCAGGACCCTCTGCTGTCCCTCCAAGGACAAGAAGTGGAAGAAGGTCGTCTGGAAAGGCGACCCCTACTGCGACTTCCTGGCAGAAAACGTGGACGCCTACACCGCCGCGGGCCGGAGCAACCTCTCCATGAAGGTCACGCCCCCTCCCTCGGGCGGAAGGGCCGCCGGAGCCGAGATCCAGAGCGCCGGAACTTTCGGCTACGGCTCCTTCCGGGTCCATATGGCGACCCCCACCCGCAGCAACAACTACCTCAAGGAAGGGACTTCCAGCGCCTTCTACCTCAGGGTCCCCGGCAAAGGGGAGATCGGCATCGAGATCCGGAGCAAATTCCAGGGGCTGATCGGCTACAAGCGGGGCATCGCCGACCTGGTAGTGAGGGATTTCTCCTCCTCGCCGGCCCGCTCCTGGAGAGGGATGGGGGTCCTCTACTTCGATCCCAGCACGGGTTTCCACTCCTTCGGATTCGATTGGAGGGCGGGGAGGGTGGACTTCTACGCCGACAACTCCAGGCTGGCTACGGTCACCTCCTCCACCTTCCCCATCCCCGCCGGCGCCGGCAACCTCCTCCTCTCCCACTGGACGGGGGACCCCTCCTGGACGGGCGGCCCTCCCCGGGACAAGAACGGCAAATACGTCACCAACTACCTGACCGTGGACTGGGTGAGCTGGACGCCTGTCTTCTTTTCCGCCTCTCCCGGCGAGATCTCCCTCTCCGCCGGGGGAAGGACCAACCTGCAGCTCCAGGCCGGATCCTGGTTCGCCGGAAAGCCCTACCTGGTGCTTTCGGCCCTTTCGGAGGTGAGCAACCCCTTCGACCTGGGATCCCTGAAGGTGCCTCTCACGCCCGACGCCTTCACTTTCGCCTTCTTCGGCCTGGCGAAGAACAACCCCCTCTTCCCGGGATTCATGGGCAAACTCTCCGCCCAGGGTACGGCCAAGGCTTCTCTCCTCCTTCCCCCGGGTCTCAGCCCCCTTCTCAAGTACCGGTCCCTGCGCTTCACCTGCATCTCCCTGGACCGGGTCCGGGTCTTCACTTCCAACCCGGTGCTGGTGCAACTGGTTCCCTGAGCGGGGAGGGGTGCCCCCTCCCCGCTCGAGGGGAGCAGCCTTCTTTTCAGGGAACCAGGGTGATCACGATCGGGTTGGAGGCAACGGTGAACCCGTTGAGTGCCGCGTTGATGCCCAGGTAGGCGAAGTGGAGCTTCAACCCCGCCAGGGTGGGACTCAGGCCCGTGGGAACATTCAGGCCCGCCGTTCCCCGGCCCGCGGCGTTGAAGGTCCCGATGAAGCCCGGGAAAGTCGTGGTATTGGCCATGGAGAGGAAGACGAAGGTCGACCAGTCAAGGTCCAGGGGAAGGGTGAGATACCCGCCCAGGGGCTGGCCGAAATTGGTTTCCTTGAGGGTGGTCAGGATCACGTAGGCCCTGTTGGCCCGGGCGGGGAGGGCGTCCAGGAAGAAATTGGCCTGGCCCCCCGTGGCGAGGCGGATGGCGGTCTTGTTCGTCTTGAAATAGACAGGCGTGTAGTTCACCCAGTCCACGTAGAAATGGGTGTCCTTGTTGGGGGGCAGGCCGCTCCAGAGGGGGTTGCCCGTCCAGGCGTTGAAGTAGAGCTTTCCCGGCATGCTGGGCGTGGGCAAGACGGCGTTGGTCACAGTCTTGACCAGCTTGCTGTCCACGAAGAACTCGACCCTGTTGGGATACCAGTCGAACCGGTAGGTGTGGAATCCCTTGCTGGGATCGAAGGGCAGGATCACCGGGGCCTGGTAGCTCCTGCGCCCTCCTCCGGGGAGATTCTTGTGCATCACGATGTCCAGAAGCCCCGTGTTCGGCCCGAAGGCCCCCTGCCAGCGGCTCCGGAACTCCATGTCGATCTCGGCCTGCTTGCTCCAGTAGAAGAAGGCGTTGGTCACCCCCTGGGAAGGGTTCCCCGTGGGGCCCGCCACCTTGAGCCGGGCCATGTAGGATCCGTAGGCGTTGGTGAACTGGGTCTCCACCTGCCCGCCGTAAGTCTTGGGAGGAGGAGGGCCGAGGTACGCGGAGACCTTGATATCCAGCTTTCCGTTTGTGGTCTTCACGTTCTGGGGGGCGATGTAGACGTTCCAGTCCATCCCCCTCTTCTCCCAGATGCCGTTGGGGGAGGGGCAACAAAGGGTGGAAGGGTTTCCGGGACTCCAATACTTGCTGGCCGGGGTGGGATAGTTGTAGTTGAAGGTGTCGAAGAAGGGCCGGGGCCCCTGGGC
>CAYQBW010000633.1:0-2288 GCA_964415725.1 uncultured Planctomycetia bacterium | reverse complement strand
CAAACATCCTCTTCCATCCACCCGCCCTAAAAAGGTGAATTATGCTCTTACCTGCTGCGACCAAGACACCTCTCCACCACCTGGATCCCCGGCTTCTTTTGGAAGACCATCCTCTCCTCGAACTCCCCCAGGCCGTAGACTTCTTCCGGCCGGAAATGCACGATCATTTCTTCCCCAGCAGGAGCCAAGAGGACCACGTCTTCGATCTTTTCTTTTCCGGAAGAGGTCGAATATCCCGTTTGAATAAAATCATCCGCGCAATACATAACCCCTCTAAATAACCGAAACTTCGCAAGATTTTCCGGCCTGGCTAGATACATATTCAGGTAACCATAGGAGACCGGTTTCCCCGTTGGTGTAAAAAACCGGAACTTCAAGGGTACCAGGACCTTCTTCATGCGCAAACCCCATTTATTGAGAGTTCCGGCGCGGACCTCGAAAGCCCTGGACTTTTTCGAGAGAAAAGCCTCGAACATCCTGGTGGTCGAATTGCTGGTAAACTGAACTTCATATTTCCCCGCAGGCAAGTAATGAATTCTCTTGGAAACCTTCCAGAGAAGCCTCCTCCCGATTCCTGGATAACGAAATCCCTTGAACCCTCCTCCCCCCGTGCACCGGACAAACAAATACATGCCCGGGGTGAAGGGAAGTTCCCGGCCGTCAGGATTCTGGAGGACTACGAGGACCTTTCCCATTTTGTTGTCCAATGGAAACTTGGAAACGTCGATCACCTGCGGCGTGAACCCCTTTGTGACTTTTCGAACCGCCACGGTAACCGTCACTCTTCCCCTTTGCCCCAGCCACGTCGTGCATGGGAGGTCTGCAACATGGGGAGAGGCTGGGTGTTCCCGGTAGGCGCCCCGGGACGGAACCATGAAGCCCAGAATGTCCCCGGCCCATTCGCATTCTTTTTTCCCTGTCAAAAAGGAGATGTCATAAAAACGAGGCCTGACGAATTTCTTTTCCAAGGAAGGCCCCAAGTCCAGGTGCCAATTCTCGACATGGTCTCCCTTGATCTTGGCCCAGAACCCGTATAGCGGCTCCAGTGTGATGGTCACCTGGCCGGAATTTCCTTTCGGCATTTCGGGCCTTTTATCGACTTCAACCATGGTCCTGGAAAGGGCCGAGACCCGGTAGTAATTTTCAGGCTTCAACCCCTCAAAAAGGCATTTCCCGGCCCGGTCCGACTTTTTTACCATAACCAGGGCATCTTCCAGGGAGGGCCCGGCCAACGGCTTCCCCTCCACCAACCTCAACAGCGACAGGCCCCTTCCTAACGTAAACGAGGAGACCCCAACGGGAACACCTTTGACGGGGCTCCAGTCGGGTTTTATGAGTTTCACCTGCAGGGAGCATCCTTTTCGCAGCCGGACCTGGACATTTTTCTTGTGTCCTTCCACCGAAAACACCCGCGTACAATACCCTCCTTTGGCAACCAAGAACACGTCCTTTCCCTGGGAAAAATCGCCCTTAAAGACCCGGAACATTCCCCTCTTGTCGGAGAGACCAAGCCTGGTGGACCATTTCAAGGAAGGGCAAAGCCCTCTCTTGAATTTGAAGATCCGGGCCCCCTCGACAGGAAGTCCTGTTTCCCCATCTATGACATGGAGGACAGTAAAGATTTCATCCAGCACCAGCCTCCTGGCGCTTTCTTCTTCCTTTTCTTTCTTTCTCCCCGCCGAGTTACCGGCCCTTGTTTCGAAGGGAGGGGAATTGGATGGCAGCCTTTCAATGGGAGGTTGCTCTACCGGCGCCTCTTCCCAAGCCCGAATTCTCCTCCATGGCCCGAAGTTCAAAACTAAAACAGCCGCCCCAAGAAAAAGGAGGACCAAGCAACCAACAATGGCGTACCTTCTTTTTGACAATCTCCTATCCTCCAAACACTTTAATTCCGCGCTCCCAGAAAAATACGGCAAATCATTTTTTCTTTTTACTTTTCCGGGCAACGGCAAACAGGAAGCACATCCCCATTATTCATATCCGCTGGATTAAGTTTATAACAAGGGTTGGGGCAATAGTTTTTTTTGCAATTTATATGAATAACTTCCTCACCATCAAAGCTGAGAAGGACATCCTCCCGACAGGGTGTCCGGGGAACGCGGGTCACATCTCCGTTTTGGCAAACGCACCAGTATGCATACCCCTCCTTTCCTTCATAACTTCCTGTTCCTTTTTTTAAAACGCAATTGTATCCTTGCCCGCAACTGCCGCCATCGGGAGGGCTACACTTCGCGACAAAGACATTTCCCACTTTTTCCAGAAAAAGGGTACAATCGTCGCTTGGCAAT
>CAYQBW010000632.1:0-2293 GCA_964415725.1 uncultured Planctomycetia bacterium | reverse complement strand
CCTCCCTGGGGCCGGAAGAGAAGAATCGCTCTCCCGGGGGTAGGAGCGGCGCGAAGAAAACCCCCGATTGGGGGGAGGTGGCGGGGCTCCGCGAGAGGCGGGGAAAGAAAAAAGAAAGAAAGAGAAAGAAGCCCGGGGCCCTTCCCAATCCTCCTCCCGGACCGGAGAACCCGGCCGCCGCGCCTTCTCCCCGGGGGGACGCCCGGTCCCTGCTCGCCCGGGCCCGAACCGCCCTGGCCAAGTGGAAGTTCTCCGAGGCGGCGGCCCTCTTCGAAAGGGCCGCTCCGATGGTTTCCGGCGCGGAGGATGAGGCCCGGTTCGCCCGTGCCGAGGCGGCCTACCTGGACGCCCTGGTCGCGGCGATCCGGAAGAATCCCGGGGCCTTCAAGGGGATCCGGATCGAGGACGGGGGGCGGGCCGATTTTCTTTCCGCCGACCGGGAAGGCGTGGAGGCCCTCCTGGACGGGGACAGGGAGAAAGTCGGTTGGCCTGTGGTGGGCCTCGAGGCCCTGGTCCGGCTGGGATCCAGGGCGGAGCTTACGCCTCTCGCCCGCCTGGGAAGGGCATTGCTGGCCCGG
Source organism: uncultured Planctomycetia bacterium (assembly GCA_964415725.1). GTDB lineage: Bacteria > Planctomycetota > UBA1135 > UBA1135 > JALUZX01 > JALUZX01. Next base: position 1,715 of record CAYQBW010000632.1, on the reverse strand, counting down.
CAGGGGGGCATGAAGGAGATCTTCGCCCGCTCCCTCAAGGAGGCCTCGGCGGGAGATCCCTCCCTGGACCCTGAGATCCAGAAGGTCCTGGCCCGGGCCACGGGAAAGAAGGGGCCCTTCGCCTGGTTCGAAGGCCGGTGGATCCCCGCCGCGGAAAAGGAAACCATTCTCAAGACGCGGGCCGCCGAAAAGGAAGCCTCCAGGGCCCTCCTGGCCGCCGATTTCCGTGCCCGTGCGGCGGCCCTGGAGAAGCTCGCGGAAAAGGGAAGCCTCCAGAAGGAGGCGGTCCTCCGGGTCCTCCACAAGTTGATCGACGCGCAGGCCGAGAAGCTTTCGAAGAGTCCCTTTTTCAGCAGGCTCGAGAGGATCGCGGCCCTCCGCCAGGAGCTGGACAAGCGCAGGAAGTACGCGTTGGACCTGATCTTCGACAAGGACAAGTATTTCTATCCCTTCAAGCCGCCGGCTTGTCCCCCGGAAAAAGCCAAGAAGTATTGGCCCGTCCAGCAGGAGGTGGACAGGAGGGTGGCGGCCGTAAGGGAGATCTGGGACAAAAAGGACTTCCTCAGGATTCCCAAGGCGGTGAAAAAATCCGCCGGCGAGGCCTTGTGGGCCCTCAAGGAGCTGGAGGCCCTGGGCAGCCCCGACCTGGACTCCGCCGAGGCCCTGGAATTCGTGCGGCGCCTTCCCCTGGCCGAGGGCGTGGTGACGGTCCGGAACTTCGCCTGGACCTCCCGGGAGAGGCGCAAGCTCGACTTCAACCGCCGGGTTCTCCGCTACAACCAGGTGGCCGACGTGGACGCCACGAAGGCGGAGATGGAAGAGATGAACATCACCAACGACTACAGGTTGATGATGGGGTGCCGGGCCCTGGCGGTGAACGGGAAGCTTCTCAAGGCGGCCCGGGCCCACAGCAAGGAGATGGCGGACCTGGGTTACTTCTCCCATTTTTCTCCGACCAAGGGACTCAGGACTCCCTTCATGCGGATGGCCCGGGAGGGATACAAGATGGGGGTGAGCGAGAACATCGCGCGCGTGGCGGGGGCCCAGGGCGCGCATATCGCCTGGCTCCATTCTTCCGGGCACCACAGGAACATCCTGAATCCCGCGCACACGGAATTCGCCACGGGGAACTGGGGGATCTACTGGACGCAGTGTTTCGGCCAGGGGCATGATTTCCTGGACGACCCGCTTTTCGAAAAAGAGTGAGCGTTTACCTTCACGAAAGACGGATACGAGGGGCGGACGCCCCAAGGAGGCAAGGTGGCCAGGGTTTGGATTGCTTTAGAAGGTAAGAAGAAGGTTTGGAAGCTTCCGGACGCCCCCGTTTACGTGGGAAGCGGCGAAGGCGCCCAGATCCGGGTGGACGACCCGGGAGCGGCCGGCAGGCACTGCAGGATCGAGAAGACGCCCGACGGGTGGAAGGTGAGCCTGGTCGCCGAGGACGCCCCCCTCCTGGTCAACGGGAACCCCGTGGCGGAGCACTACCTCGCCCAGGGGGACGTGATCAAGGTGGGGGATACGGAGATCCACTTCGAACTTCTCGAAGGGGCCCCGGCGGCTTCCGCCGCGGGCGGCGGCGCCCGGCGGGCCTCTCCCGCGCGCAGGACTTCCGCGCGGGCCTCTGCCGGGGCCCGGGCTTCTTCCCGCGGGGGGAGCTCCGGCTCCAGGCGTTCTTCCCGCGCCTCGGGGAGGCGGGCCGCCGCCCAAGAGGGGGA
>CAYQBW010000631.1:0-2296 GCA_964415725.1 uncultured Planctomycetia bacterium | reverse complement strand
GTATCCTTTGGCACGATCGCCGTGAGTTTCGAAAACTCCGGCCCGGGCTTCGTCGTGGGTTCCACCAACGACATCCCCGGATGGAGGGCAGAACTCGACCGGAAACCGGCGCCCATCTACAAGGCGGATCTTCTCTTCATGGCCGTCCCGGTGAGGAAACCGGGGAAGCACGCGCTCATCCTCCGCTACGCGCCGCCGGCCCCCATGAAACTCCACTTACTCTGGATCCTGGGAATCGTTCTCTCCGTTTTCTTCCTCGTAATCGCTTACAAAGCGGGAAGACGAGGGAAGGGCCGGCCCCTTCCGGAGGAGTCGGTTCACCAGGGGAGGTAGAGGAGGAGGCCCAACCGTTCCCTCTCTTGCAGGCCCGCCTTCTCGTAGGCCCGCCGGGCGGGAAGGTTCTCCGCGCCCACGTGGAGAGCCACCAGGGGATACTCCCGGAGCAGGTTCCCGCAAAGGGCGGCCACCCCCCGGGAGGCGAGCCCCTTCCCCCGGTGTTCAGGGTCCGTAAACACCCCCTCGATCAGGACCCCTTCTGGGGTCCGGACGGCCAGGTTCACCTTGAACACTGGTTTTCCGCCCCGCCGGATCACAAAGGTCTTTCCCTTCCTGATCCTTCCCGCCGCCACCCTGCGGAGCCTGGGCCGGCTCAAGGCCCAGGCCGGGATCCCCAGGTCCTCCCGGGCCAGGGCGTATCCCGCTTCCGCCAGCCAGGGGAGATCACTTTCCCCGGCAGGGCGGAGCTCTTCCGCCGGGGGACCGAGAGGCATGCCGCGCCTCACCACGTAGAGGACCTGGTCCCGGTGAAGGAGGGGCTCCACCCGGGAAGCCAGGCCCTCCGCCAGGGCGTCGATCTCCTTCTTGGGGGAAACCGCCACCTGGATTCCCTTGGCCTCGGCCAGGATCGTCCGGGCGAAGAGGGGAAGAGCCTCGACCGGAAGCCGGCTCACCGCCAGGTTCCGCTCCCTTCCCAGGAAGACCCCGCCCCGGACCGCCCCGGACCGGTCCCGCAAGAGGAGGATCCTCCCTTCGGGCCGGTTCCGCCGGGCCATCTTTTCGAGGCGGGAGAGGAAATAGAGGTGGACCTCGGCCTCCCCGGCGAGAATCTCCCTCAGGGCGTCCAACCCCTCCCGGTCGGAGGGAACGAAACGGGATTCCTCTCGCAAGAGTTCTTCGATTTCCTTCCCGGACACACCGGCCGGGAGTATCCTTCCAGTCCGCCCGCGTCGTGGCAAGGCGGAAAAGGAGACGGACCCCGCCGGGAGAACCATGGAAAACAACCGCGCCCCCGAAATCCTCTTCCTCACCTGCGGATGCCCGCCCGAGCAGGTGGGCGGCGTGGAGCAACACTCCCTGGAGCTTGCCAGGGCCTTCCGGGAAGCGGGCCTGGAGACGGCCTTCTACGCCCGGGGCGACCGGGCGGACCTGGAGGAATACGACACCTACCGGGGAGAGGTGGAGGGCTTCCCCGTGACCCGGGTGATCTACCGGTGGTCCAAGGCTCGGAGCGTCCGGCACATCTACGACGATGAGAAACTTGGCTCCGTATTTACCAGGTTCCTCGAGCGGGCCAGGCCCAGGCTGATCCACGTGCACCACCTGGGGGGACTGGGGGTGTCCTGCTTGAAGGTGGCGAAGGACTCGGGGATTCCCCTGGTCATGACCCTCCACGACTACTGGATGATCTGTCCCAGGGGCCAGATGTTCCACTCCGACCTGTATTCCTGCTCCACCGTGGACCCGAGACTCTGCGCTCCCTGCATGGCCGCCACCTGGCCCGCCCTGCTTCCCTCGGGAGGCGGGCTTCCCTTCTCCCCCGATCTTCCCAGGGAAGATCTTCCTTCCGTGGCGGCCCTCCACGACTGGCTGCGCGGGATGCTCGCCCTACCCGACCTCCTCCTCACACCCTCCGAAGCCGCCCGGAAACGGTTCCTCCAGTTCGGGGTTCCGCCAGAGCGGATCCAGGTGGAGGAAAACGGCCTGGACACAGCTCCCTTCGAAGGAATTCGACGGGAACCCTCCCCGCGCCTCCGGGTCGGTTTCGCCGGGACCCTGATTCCATCCAAGGGAGCCCATGTCCTCCTGGAGGCCTTCGCCCGCCTCCCCGAGGGCACGGCCTCCCTCCTCCTTGCCGGAAACGCCCCCCCCTTCTACCAGCACACCGATTACATGGACCGGATCCGGAAACTCGCCGCCCGGGTCCCACGGGGAAACCCCGTGGAGATCCTGGGAAGCTACCGGCACGAGGACCTGCCCGACCTCCTTTCCCGGATCGACGTCCTCGTGGTGCCCGCCC
>CAYQBW010000630.1:0-2299 GCA_964415725.1 uncultured Planctomycetia bacterium | reverse complement strand
AAGGAGGCCCGGACGCCCTTCCGGCGCATGGCCTCCCCCAGAAACTGCAGGAAAGCCAGGGAGATCCCGCCCGCCCCGGCCTGGAAGGAAAAACCCTCCCTCATGATTCCCGAGTCCCGGATGAACCGGGCCACCAGCTCGGCGATATAGAGCCTCTCCGGGGAGCGGGTGATCCGGGTGGTGCCGCTCACGATCCTGGAGGCGTCGCCGATGCTCTCCACCCGGACCACGTGGTCCACGTGGTTCCCCTGGATCTGCCAGGGCAGGCAGGGAAAGGGCTCCAGGTTGTCCGTCACGACGATCACCTTGTCCGCGTAGAGAGAATCCGCGAGAGCGAATCCCAGCCCCCCGCAGGCGGAAGGGCCCCTCAGGCCGTTGGCGTTTCCGAAGGGGTCCGCCGCCGGGGCGGCGATCACGGCGATGTCGATGTGGACCTCTCCGTCCTGGACGGCCTGGTAGCGCCCCCCGTGGGAGCGGAGAACCCCCATCCCCCGCATCTTTCCCCGGGAGCAGTAATCCCCGAGCGGGCCGTTCATGGAGCCCTCGATGTGGTGGATCAGGCCCCTGTCCAGGTCCTCCAGGAGGGGGGCGTGGCAGGGGAAGGAGGCGCTGGGAAACCACATCAGGTCCTTCACCCCGATCCGGCGGGCCGCCTCGAAGAGCATGAGGGCCGTCTTGTCCCCGTCCCTCAGGTGGTGATGGGTGCTCACGGTCATCCCGTCCCTGAGCCCCGCCGCCCGGAGGGCCGTCTCCAGGTCGGGAAGAAGCTTGTTTCCGTCCTTGGGATACTCCTTGAGGGAGGGCACGGGCGGGCCGTGGAGGCGGCCCTCGGGGCCCCTGCCCCAGACGCCCGCGTACGGCTCCTGGGCCTTGCCGTTCACCTCAAGGGGCACGAGCCTGCCCGCGGCGTTCTCCACGAAACGCGCCATCTCACTCCCCTCCTTCCAGGAGCCCCAGCTCCCGGGCGAGCCGCACCGTGCGAAGGGCCCTCTTCACCACGGGGGGGTCGATCATCTTGGTTCCCAGGGCCACCACGCCGAGCCCCTTCCGCCGGGCCTCTTCGTAAGCCTTCACGATCTTCAAGGCTTTCTCCACGGCGGCGGGTCCCGGCGCGAAGCCCTGGTGGACGATCTTCACCTGGGAGGGGTGGATGCACCCTTTTCCTTCGAAGCCGAGGGACCGGGCCTCCTTCACGCTTTCCAGGAGCCCTTCCGGGTCGCCCACGTCGCTGAAGACCGTGTCGATGGGCTGGACCCCGGCGGCCCGGGCGGCCAGGACCACGAGAGACCGGGCTGTGAAGGTCTCCCGGCCCTCCTTGGTCCGCTCGGCGCCGAGATCGGCCGTCAGGTCTTCCAGGCCCACCGCCAGGGCGGCCACGCTGCCCGCCGCCGAGGCGATCTCCCGGGCTGCGAGCACACCGGCGGCGCTCTCCACGATGGGCATGAGCCAGGTCCTCCGCTTCAGCCCGAGTCGCGCCTGGATCCTTTCGATCCTGTCCTGGACCCGCCGAACCGTATCTCCCTCCTCCACCTTGGGAAGGAGGATCATGTCCGGGGCGGCGGGAACCACCTCCTCCAGGTCTTTCTCCCCCTCCTCCCCCTGGTTGATCCGGACCATCCGTTCCGCTCCCCCGAAATCCATACAAAGCAGGGCGTTCCTTGCCAGGATCCGGGCCTGGTCCTTGGCCTCGGGGGCGACCGAGTCCTCCAGGTCCAGGATGAGGCCGTCGGCACCGAAGAGGGCCGGATTCAAGAGGAAGCGGGGCTCGTCGGCGGGAAGGTAGAGCCTGCTCCGCCGGAGTCTGTCCTTACGGCTCTCCGGGCCCGGTTCCCGCCGCCCGGGGGGCTCGATCCGGCCCGGGCACCCGGGCCAGGCCCGCCGGACGGCGGCCTCCACCCGCGCCAGGAGGACGTAGGGAAGGGCCCCCCGGTCCTCCACCTCCACCCGGGCGTGCAAAACCCCCATGGATTCCAGGCCGGCCAGAACGTCCCCGCGAATCTTCTTTCCGTAATAGGGATCCACCGAGGAGGTCACCCGGAGGCCCACGCCTCCTTCGGCCCGGAGTTCCACCCGGACCCGGGCGTCGGCCCGGATCCCCTCTCCATAGCGGCCGGCCGTCCCCTCACCCTTGTCCGGTTGGGTCACGCCCATTTCACCCTCCCCTCTTCTCCAGGAGCCTCTCCACGTGGGGAAGGAGTCCCCCGTCCCGGAGGATCTCCATCACCTCCGGCGGGGGCTTGGGAAAGGAGAACCACTCCTCCCCCACCCGCACCCGGCCCCCGCCGGAGGTGATGGAGAT
>CAYQBW010000629.1:0-2301 GCA_964415725.1 uncultured Planctomycetia bacterium | reverse complement strand
CTCCACGCCCCGCTGGCGGTAGGGCACTGTGTTGGAAATGGAAAAGGGCGGCGGCGGCCCCTGCCTCTGGATGGCGTCGCGGCCCCTTACGGCGAAAAGGGAAAGTTTCCCGTGGAAAATCCCCTTTTCCGCTTTCCCCGTGAGTTCCACGCTGTCCGCCAGTTCCGGGTCCAGATCGGGATTGAAGGCCGGGAAGGGGTAGTGGAGTTCCGCGATGGTGGGAGCCCGGAAGGCCCGGGCGTAGGAAAGCCCGGCCCCGGTCTCCCAGCCCTCCACTTCGCCTTCCCAGGTGATGCTGGAGGCGGGAAGAAGATGGATCCCGAAAGAGGTGACATGGTCCGCCCTCGCCCCGGCGGCCGCCCGGAACCCACCTCCCAGTTCGGCGGAACCCCTCAGGAACCCGGCCGTCTCGGTGAGAAAATGCTCTCCCCTGTAGATCGTCCTGCTCAGGGACCAGGCCTTTCCGCCGTACCGGGTCCAATCCACCCCTGCCGCCACGCGGATCCCCGGCGAGACCTCCATGGCCCTCCAGGCGGAGAAGCCCCATGTCTCGTCCTCCGAATCCCATCCGTCGGTGAAGGAATGGTCTCCCCACTCGTAGAAGAAAGCCAACCGCCCCCGGTTCTTTCCGGTCTCCTCCTCCACGGCCCAGGTAAGCCCTCTCCTCGATACGCGCTGGACCAGGTTGGATCCCGCGTGGAAAGGATCCTCGGCGGCGAACCTGGCGCCCCTTGCGTGGATCCACGTGGAGTATCCTCCCCCAAGATCGTATCCCAGGCGGAAGGTCCCGTTCCTCATGCGGAAACTGCTGTTCTCTCTGTGCCCCTCGGTGGTCCGGTAGCCCTCGGTCACGTAGTAGTCCCAGGGGCCCTTCTTCCCTCCGTGGGCCAGGGTCTCTTCCCAGGTCGCATACCGCCCCAACCGGGTAGTCACCTCGGTCTCGAATCCCGGCGTCCGCCTCCTCCTGGTGCGGATCTCCACGGCCCCCCCGAGAGCCGATCCACCGTAGAGGTCGGAAGCGGGACCTTCGGTCACCACGACCCGCTCGATGTCTTCGGGCACGTAGAGATCCTGGAGAGGATGCCCGAAGAGCCCCATCCTGCTGGGCACGCCGTCCACCAGGACCAGGACCCCGGAGTTGGGCTTGCCTCCCGTCCCGCGGATGGAGAGGATCCCCCCCGCCGTGGGGCCGAGGCCGAATCCCAGGAAAGAGCGGTTGGAGACGTAGACCCCGGGGATGAAGGTCCGAAGGGCGTCCAGCACGTTCCAGGCCCCGGAGCGCTCGATCTCCTCCCGGTCCAGGACCACCCGGGGATGGTAGGCCTGGGCCTCCCTGCGGGCCTCGCTTTGGGCCTTGAGCTGAACCTCCCGGAGTTTCTCGGGTTTCTTCTCCTTTGCCGGCTTTTCCTTCCCCTGCTGGGCCCAGGCGGTGGAAACGAGGAAAAGGCCAAAGGAAAGGGCCAGGACGCAAAGGGGCGGGCGTTTGCTCACGGGGCACCTCCCGTCGGGGGAAAGAAGGATTGGTGACACGATTACCACAATCGTGCCACCACACCCGGCCCGAGGCAAGACCTTTTAGAATTGTCGGCGCCCCCTACGACCGGCCCCTCGCCCTCCTTCGGGCCTCTTCGATCCAGGCCAGCCGCTTGGCGATTCTCTCCTCCAGGCCTTCCTTGCCGGGCTTGTAGAAGACCCGCCCCGCCAACCTTTCGGGAAGGCACTCCATGGCGGGCACCTTCTCTTCCGCCTCGTGGGCGTGCTCGTAACCCTTTCCGTAACCGAGGCCCTTCATCAGTCCCGTCGGGGCGTTCCGCAACTGGAGGGGGACCGGGTCCGCCCTTCCCTCCCGGACTTCCCTCTCCACCTCCTGGAGGGCCGTATACACGCTGTTGGACCGGGGCGCCACGGCCAGGTAGATCACCGCCTGGGCCAGGGCCAGCTTCCCCTCGGGCAACCCGAGGAACTCGAAGGCCTCCTTCGCCTCCAGGGCGATTCTCAAGGCCCCCGGGTCCGCCAGGCCGACATCCTCCACGGCGAACCGCACCATCCGCCGGGCCACGTAGAGGGGATCCTCCCCGGCGGCGAGCATCCTTTCGAACCAGTAAAGGGCGGCCTGCGGATCGGAGGAGCGCAAAGACTTGTGGAAGGCGCTGATGAGGTTGAAATGCTCTTCACCGCTCTTGTCGTAGAGCAGGGTCCTGGAGCCCGCCGCCTCCCGGGTGAGATCCAGGGTGATCCTCTTCTCCCCCTTCCCCCGGGCCAGCCGCGCCGCCTCCTCCAGGAGCCCCAGCGACCTCCGGG
>CAYQBW010000628.1:0-2301 GCA_964415725.1 uncultured Planctomycetia bacterium | reverse complement strand
GAAGGGGATGAAGAACGAACTCTTTGTCAACACGGTCCGTCAAACCCTGGTGCGGACCAAGGCCTTGATCGGCAAGAAGTTCTCCTTCCTCGTGACCTCGCGCACCCCCGACGGCGGAGGAAATTCCAAGTTCCCCGTCCTCCCCTTCCTAGGGGCCGGGTTGATGAAGATCAACTTTCCGCCCCTAGGAATCTTCCACCTGGACCCGGCCCTCATGCTGGGCCTTCCCATGACCGTGACCGATCCGGCCAAGGCCGGTGCGGACTACACATTTACGATCCCGCTGAATCATTACATCATCGGCCATACCTTCTACCTCCAGTCCCTGGTCCAGGGCTGGGCCCCGGCGGGCAAAGCCTGGCGCTTCACCAACCTGGAGCCCTTCAAAGTCCAGTAGCCTCTACCAGCAACCCTATCTTCCGCATTGGGCGCCACCACCGGCCGGGAGGGGGCCCGGTTCCAAAGGGGATGGGTCGGAAAAGGGTGCCCTTTTCAAGGGCCGCGGGTTAGACCTTGAGGAAGAGATTTCGCTTGTACATCCAGAGCAGGACCAGGTACCAACCCCCCACCCAGGCCAGGGCGTAGGCCAGGGAGGCGTAGACCGGGGGAAGCCAGGAGAGGAAGAGGTTCTGGAAGATCCAGGTCTTGAGGGCCGGGGGACGCCCCCCGCCGCCGGGGAGGTGGATGAGCACCAGCAGCCGGCCCAATACGCCGCTCATGACGAAGACGGTGATGGCGTTTCGGCCGTAGACCACCAGCGGAAAGGTCCAGCTCTTCTTGCCCTGCACGTCGGAGAACCAGTAGAAGAGCCCGAGAGCGCAGAAGGCCTGGCCCGCCGTGAAGACCGTATACGAGCTGGTCCAAAGGTTCTTGTTGATCGGGAAGAACCAGTTCCAGACGTATCCCAGGACCACGAGAAGGGCCCCCCGCACCATGAGGCGGGCCGTCCGCTCCACGGGAGAGTATTCCCGGAAGAACATCCGCCCGGCGCTTACACCGAAGAGGGTCGTCACCAGGGCGGGAAAGGTGCTGAGAATCCCTTCCGGGTCCCAGGTCTTGGAGTAGGCCCAGAGGTGCCCTCCGAGCAGGAGCCTGTCCAGCCAGGCCGCCGGGTTGGCGTCCTTCCCTCCCGGGGCTCCCGCCCCGGGCGCCGGAACGAGGCCCATGAGCGCCCAATACCCGAGCAGAATCCCCGCCATGATCCAGGGGAGTTTCCTGTGGGGCACATACAGGAAGAGTAGGGAGGCCCCCAGGTAACAGAGGGCGATCCTCTGGAGTACCCCGGGAATCCGGAGATGGACGAGGTGGGGATGGAGACCGAAATGGGGGGAGAAGGTGAAGAAGGGAAAGCCGTTCAGAAAGAGCCCCAGAAGAAAGAGGATCACCGTCCTCCGGAAAATCCTGGGAAGGGCCCTGGAGCGGTCGTTTCCCTCGATCCTCTTGGTGAGGGAGAAGACCAGGGCGACGCCGACGATGAAGAGAAAGAAGGGAAAGACCAGGTCCGTCGGGGTCCAGCCGTTCCAGGAGGCGTGCTCCAGGGGCGGGAAGATATGGGACCAGGAGCCCGGGTTGTTCACCAGGATCATGGCGGCGATGGCCGCCCCCCGGAAGGCGTCCAGGGAGTAGAGCCTCTGCTTTTTCAAAGGCGCCGCCGGGCCGTTCAAGGCGCCACCTTCCAGCCCGTGTCCAGGACCGTTCCGTCCACCCACTTGATCACCGCCACAGGTTCACCTCCCACGTATTGGAGGGCCGGCCTCTCGGGTCTCCCCCCGCAGGCCTCCTCGGCCTCGGCCTGGATCTCTTCCAAGGATTTCAGAGGCAGGTCGGAACCCTTCAGGGCCTCCAGGAGATCCTCCCGCCTGGGGTTCACGGCCACCCCTCTCTCCGTGACCACCACGTCGATGAGTTCCCCCGGCCCCACCAGGGTCGTCACCCGGTCCACCACCACGGGGATCCGGTTTCTCATGGACGGCACGGCCAGGATGGTGCACCCGGCGAAGAGGCAGTTCTGCCACCCCCCGATGCCGTGCAGAATCCGGCCGTCCGAATGGGAAACCACGTTGCCCTCGAACTGGAGGTCCACCTCGGTGGCGCCGAGGACCGCCACGTCCACCATGGTGCAGAAGCTACCCTTGGCGTGGAAATTGTAGCTCGTAAAGGGAGTGGTCATGACGTGCCTGGGATTCTCCGCCAGGGAACGGACGGCCCGGGTGTCGAAGGTCTGCCCGTCCAGAAGGGCCCCCACGAGCCCCTCCTCCAGCATGGAGACCAGGACCTCCGTGGCCCCGCCCCGTGCGAAGG
>CAYQBW010000627.1:0-2303 GCA_964415725.1 uncultured Planctomycetia bacterium | reverse complement strand
GGGTGGGGAGGCCCGAGGGGCCGGAATATCCGCCCAGCAGGTTTCCAAAGAGAGCCAGGCGGAGGGCGAAGGAGGGGATCAAAAGGCCCAGGTAGGGGGCCGCCTGGCGCAGGGCCTCGTGGAGGTCCAATCTTCTTTCCCGGGGCCCTCCACGGACCATGGCCAGCACCGCCACGACCAGGGGAAAGGCCAGGGCCATCTCCTTGGTCGCCAGGGCCAGGGCAAAGGCCGCCATGGCGGGAAGCCTGGTTCCTCTTCCTTCTTCCCACCTCATGTGAAGGGCCAAAGCCAGGAGGATCCAGAAGGAGGAGTGCACGTCCACCCTCCCCACTGTCCAGACCACCGAGCCGGCCAGAGCCGGGTGGAGGGCCCAGAGCAAAGCGGCCCGGAGGCCCCACTTCCATCCCAGGAGGCGTGCCAGGACCAGGAGCACGAGAAGGGTGTTCAAGCCGTGGACCAGGGTGTTGTCCAGGTGGTATCCGAAGGGATTTCCCCCGAAGAGAAAGGACTCCACCCCGAAGGAGAGGGTGATCAGGGGGCGCCAGAAGAGGACATGGCCCTGGAGCCCGTATTGGGCCCCCAGGAAGTCGTGGGCCAGGTGGGAGAGATCGTGGGCGTAGGTGACGGCGATGAAGTCGTCGCTCTGGAACCAGGTTCCGGCGGGCCAGTAGAGGAGAAGGGAGAGGAGAACCAGGAGGGCCGCTTGGAAGGCTCTTCTTTTGCGTTTGGCCTGGTTCAAGACTCCCCGTTCCGGGTCAGAAATTGAGCGTGGCTCCCAGCACCTTTCCTTCGAAGACGATCTTTCCGTTGACCCAGGCCTGGGCGGGCATGGTGGAAAGCCTGCTCCGGAACTGGCCTCTCTTGGCCATGTAGAAGATCCGGGCGGGCGGGGTCACCACTCCCCGGAAACGGGCGTTGTCCAGCCCCCCGAAGCCGATGAACCGGTCCTTGACCTGGGGAAAGAGTTTCTTCAGCAAGATGGCGCCCGTCTGGGCCGAGGCCTCGATCATCATCACCCCGGGCATGAGAGGCCTTCCCGGAATGTGGCCCTTGGCCCACCATTCGTCCTCGGAGAGGTCCTTGTAGGCCACGATCACCCCTTCCTCCTCGTCCAGGTGGCAGACGGCGTCGAGCTGGGCGAATTCGTACCTCTGGGGAAGGATCTCCTGGATCTCTTCCCGGGTGAGGATCACCTTTTCGGGATCGATGGTGTTGATGTCGAGGAAAGGGGCCGCGACCATGGTTTCACTCCTGCTGGGTCGATGTTGGGAAGGGAAGACTATACAAGTCCCGCCCCCCCGTTTTCCAGTCCCGGAAAGTCGGGGGCCGGTTCCATAGCAGCCTCCGGCGATCAGCGCGCGAACTTGAGGGTCACCTGGACCTGCTGGTCTCCCCCCTCTTCCACTTTGATCCGGGTCTTCAAACCCATTAGGTAACCCTTCTTGGTCACCCGGAGCTGGTACGTCCCGGGGGGGATCCTGCCGAAGTCGGCCTTCCCCTGCTTGTCCGTGGTCTTCTTGAACTCCCGGAACCGGCGGGCCAGGCAGAAGAGGTGGCAGAAAGCGCCCTCCAGGGGATACCCGCCTTCGTTGAGGACCAGGACGGAGAGCTTGCCTCCCCTGCGGATCACCACGGAGACCACCCGCGGGTCGGTGGGCCCCACCTCGATGTGCTGGGGCTTGGTGAGGTTTCGCCACTTGAGGCCCACCTGGACCAGGTATTTCCCGTAGAGGACATTCCGGAAGACGGCATTTCCAAGGCCCTCGGAGCGGGCCACCAGGGTCCGCCTTCCGGGAGGGGGGCCTTCGGGAATGAGGAGCACGTCCACACCGTTTAGGGGATTCCGGTCCGGGTCGTGGACGTTCACGATGAGTTCCCGGCCTTTCTTGACCGTGAGGAGGACTTCGGCGACGGGCGACCGGGGACTCAGAGTGCGCACCACCTGGTCCCCGACCAGGTCGGGAACCACCACGCTGATCTTCCAGGCCCCGAATGGGACCTTGGAGATCCGGAAGCGCCCTCCTTCCTTGTCGTAGTCGAAGGCGTAGGGAAGAACCTTGGGGCGTCCCGCCAGGGGGTTCTTGGCTTCCTCCAGGTAGATCCAGAACCTGGATACCACGGGGACCTGCTTTCCCCCTTCCAGCTGGATCCTTCCCAGGACGGTTCCCCACTTGGGAAGCTCCTCCTTGGTCTGGGAGCGGCCCCCCTTCTTCCCGGTTTCTTCTCCCCCCGCGCCCTGGGGGGGAGTGGGCGCGCGCCCTTTCCCGGGAAGGGGGCGCGGCCGCTTACCTTTAGGGCGCGGG
>CAYQBW010000626.1:0-2305 GCA_964415725.1 uncultured Planctomycetia bacterium | reverse complement strand
CTCCCATGCTCCATTCCCCCCAGGACCTGGACCGGGTCCTCCGGGAGGCCCGCCGGAAGGGCAAAGGAAAACCGATCCTCCTGGAGTTCAACGCTCCCTGGTGCGGGCCGGGCAAGGTGCTGGACGAAAACCTCTCCCGCCCTCCTTTGAAGGAGACCCTCCGGGGGTTCTTTGGTCTCTACAAGGTGGACGTGGACGAAAACCCGGCCCTGGCGGACCGCTACAAGGTAGACGGCATTCCTCACCTCCAGGTGATCGACGACCGGGGAAGGCCCCTGGGCAAGGTGGTGGGAGCCATCGATCCCGCCCAGGTTGCCTACAGGCTGAAGCGCTTCCTTCCCAGCGGGCAAAAGGCGGCGAAGGCCGGGCGGAAAACCTTGAGAAAGGTCAAGTCCCTCCAGCCCGTCCGGAAGAAACCCGCCTCCCCCCGCGGAGAGGATACGAACAAGCGGATTCTCCAGGAGCTTATCCGGATCCGCAAACTCCTGGAGGAGATCAAGAACCGGTTGGGGTGACCCTGGAAGGTCTTCTTCTCGCCGAAAGAAGCAGGTTCCTGGCCTCCCTGAGGGCCCCTTCCCGGACCATCCGGGCGGCCCGGTCGAAGCCTTCGCCGGGGTTGAGCTCATCCAGCTCCTCCAGGGAACGGGCAAGTTCCTCCGTGCCCCCGGCCAGGGAGAAGAGGGCCGAAAGGCTGGGAGGGTGGAGCGGGTCCCGGCGAAGGGCCTCCTTGAAGAAGGGAAGGGCCTTCCCGGGGTTCCCTTCCTCCCACTCCATGGCTCCCTGCATGGCCAGGGCCAGGGGCGTGGGGCCGGCTTCTTCCAGCAGGCGGCGGGCTTCTTCCCTCTTCCCTTCCTCCAGGGCGAGGGAGGCCAGGCCGGTGAGGGCCTCTTGGCATCCCGGGTCCAGGAGGAGGGCCGTGCCGAAGTGGTCCTTGGCCTCGGCGGGCCGTCCCCATCCCAGGCAGGCCTCGGCAAAGGCCGAGAGCAGGCGGGCCGCCGCGGCGTCGGCCAGGTAGAAATCGGTGAGCAGGGAGGCCGCGGCGCGGCGGGCCTCTCGTTCCCGGTCCAGGTCCATCAAGGCCAAGGCCCTCAGGAAGGCCCCCGCCGAGTGCCTGGGGGCCACACCCAGCAGCCGGTCGAAGGCATGGACCGCCTGGGCGGGCTGGTTCTCCGCGTAGAGCGCCGTCCCCAGCAGGTGGAAGAGTTCCGGGTCCCTGCTTCCCTGGAGGAGAGCCTGTCTTGCCGCGGCAAGGGCCTCGGCCGGGCGCCCTTCGTCCAGGAGGAGCCTGGCCGCCAGGACGGGGTGGTTCTTCCATTTTTCCAGGAAGAGGGCCTGGTTTTTCTTGACCAGGGCGGCGTAGTCCACGCCCATGGCCTGGAAGGTCGCCATCCCGGCGTGGTGGACGAAGGCGTCCCGGGCGACCAGGATCCTGTAACCCCTTTCCCGGATTCTCAGGCAGAGATCGTCGTCCTCGAAGTTTCCCAGGCCGAAGCGCTCGTCGAAACCTCCCAGCTCTCTCCAGAGCCCGGCAGGAAGGAGGAGGGCCAGCCCCATGACCAGGGGCACGTCCTCCACCTTGGAGGCGTAATCCCTTTCCAGGCGGGCCGCCAGGGCTTCGACCCTGGCGGGATCCCCTTCCAAGGGTTCCACAGGGATTCTCTGGTCCCCCTTGACCCTGTCGGCCGAGGGGCCCAAGGCCCCCGCCCCGGGATTCCGCTTCCAGGCGTCGGCCATCTTCTGGAGGGTCCGGGAAGGGAGGAGGGTGTCGTTGTTCAGAAAGAGAATGAGGTCCCCCCGGGCCGCCGCGGCCCCGGCATTGGCCGCATTGGGGAACCCGCGGTTTTCTTCCAGGCGCACCAGGCGGATCCCCCCCAGGGAAGCCAGCCAGGAGGAGGTTTCCCCTCCCGAGGCGCTGTCCACCAGGATCACCTCGAAAGGAAAGGCGGTTTCCTGGCGCTCCAGGCCGGCCAGGCAGGCCCGGGTGGCCTCCAGGTTGCCATGGACGGGAACGACCACGGAAAGGAGGGGCGGGGAAGCGGTGGGGTTCAGGGACAAGGCCGGAATCCTTCCTTGGCAAGGGGCTTTCCTGACTCTCTCCTCATCGGAAAGGGCCTGCCGGGGCCTTGACCCGCCGGCGGGGTCAGGGATCCTTTGAAAGAATGGAACGCGCCGCCAGGGACGACCGGGAGAGCCGGGTGCTCGAGGTGGAAACCCCACTGGGGAAGGTGCAGCTCCTATTCGAAGGAGGGATCCTCGTAAGGATCGGCCTGCCGGGCCTGGGGCGGGGAAGGGCCGGATTCGGGGG
>CAYQBW010000625.1:0-2307 GCA_964415725.1 uncultured Planctomycetia bacterium | reverse complement strand
CGTCCTTGACCAGGTAGGCGTTGTAGGTGGTGCCGGCCGGGGTGGAGTAGCCGTGGAAATCGCGGACGTTCCAGTCTATCGCCCCGACCCAGTAGACGTTCGGCTTGATCTCGACAGTCATTTTTTCACCCTTTTCCGATTGTAAGGTTGGCTTGTTAATGGATGCCTTAAATAGTAACAGTTATCAAAAAGAAAGACAAGTGCTTTGTCCGGCTGGGGGCGGGAATCTGCGCCGGTGCGGCGCAAGCGGCGGCAGGCAAGGGCTGGGGGCTTATTCCCAGCTGTTTACGTCCTTGTCCTCGCCGCTGCCGCCGGGGCGGTTGTCGGCGCCGAGGCTCGAGATGTCCACGTCGCCGTGCTGGCCGGGGTTGCGGTAGATGTAGGGGTGTTTCCAGGGATCGAGGGGGATCTTTTCCTTTTTCAGGTAGGGGCCGTTCCAGCCCTCCACCCCGGGGTCGTGGATCAGGGCGTCGAGCCCCTGGTTCTGGTCCGGGTAGGTTCCCACGTCGAGGCGGTAGGAGTCGAGCGCGGCCATGAGCATCTCGATCTGGGCCTTGGCGGTCTTGGTCTTGGCCTTGCCGAGCTGGCCGAAGATGCGCGGGCCGATGAGGGTGGCGAGCAGGCCGAGGATGATCATCACCACCATCATCTCGATGAGGGTGAAACCGCGGCGGTCCTCGAGCCGCGGCAAGGCGCTCTTTCCGGTGGCTGGTGTCATCTTTTCTTCCTTCTCCCGTGTTTCTGGTACCTGGCCACGGCCCGGTTGTGGGCCGCCAGGGTGGTTGAAAAACAGTGGGTGCCGTCGTTCTTGGCCACGAAGTAGAGGTATTTCCCCCGGGCCGGTTCGAGCACCGCCCGCATGGCCGAGCGGCCGGGGTTGCATATCGGCCCCGGCGGCAGCCCCTTGTTCAGGTAGGTGTTGTACGGCCCCGGGGTGGCCAGATCCCGGCGGGTGAGGTTGCCGTTGAAGTCCTTTATCCCGTATATCACCGTGGGATCGGCCTGGAGCCGCATCCCGCGGGCGAGCCGGTTGAGGAACACCCGGGCGATGAGCGGCTGCTCATCGGCCCGGCCGCTTTCCTTCTCAACGATCGAGGCCAGGGTGAGGAAACCGTGTTCGTCGAGCCCCCGGCCCTCGAGCCGTTTTGCGACCCGCAGCTCGGCCATGACCTTGCGGCACTGGGCCACCATGGTGGCGAGCATCTCCCGCAGTCCCTCGCCGCCGCGGACGAAGAAGTAGGTGTCAGGGAAAAGATACCCCTCGAGGGAGGAGGCGGCAAGGCCGAGTTCGGCGATGAAGGCGGGGTCGTGGGCCAGGCGGAGCACCTCGCCCGGGGCGCTCCAGCCCTCTTTTGCCATGAGGCGGTCTATCTGCCGGAGATTGTAGCCTTCCGGGATGGTGAGGGCCCGGGGCCGGGCCGAGCCGCGGGCCAGCTCCTCCAGGATGGCGGCGGGGCTCGCGGCCGGGTCGAGGCGGTAGTCCCCCGCCTTGAGCCCGCGGGAAAGCCCCATCAGCATGGCGGTGAGACGGAAGCGGACATCCGGCCGGACGAGGCCGGCGCGGACGAGTTTTTTTTCTATCGCGGTGAAACTCGCCCCCGGCGGAACCACCACCGTGACCGCGGCCCCGCCCGGCCCCGGGGCGAGGCCGTAGCTCCAGACCCACAGCCCGGCCGCGGCCAGGGCCAGGATCAGGAGGAAGAGTATGTTCCCGAGCGATTCCTTCAAGTCCCGCCGTCCTGCCTCCCCGGCGGCCGGCGCGGCCTAACGCAGCCCGGCCAGGGGGAGCACCTGGTCCATGTTGCGGACCGCGACGAACTTCAGCTTCTCCCGCAGCCCCTTGGGGATGTCCACCAGGTCTTTCTTGTTGTCCGCCGGGATGATGACCGTGTCTATCCCGGCCCGCAGGGCCGCGAGCGCCTTCTCCCGCAGGCCGCCGATGGGCAGCACCCGGCCGCGCAGGGTGATCTCGCCGGTCATGGCCAGGTCCTTTTTCACCTTCTTGCGGGTCAGGGCCGAGATCATCGCGGTGGCGATGGTGATCCCGGCCGAGGGGCCGTCCTTGGGGATCGCCCCGGCCGGGACGTGGACGTGGATGTCGATCTCCTCGAAACGGGACTCCTTTATCCCCAGCCGCCGCGCCCGGGAGCGGCAGTAGGTGAGGGCCGCCTGGGCCGACTCCTTCATCACGTCGCCCAGCTGGCCGGTGAGGATGAGGCTGCCCTTGCCCTGCATGATCGAGACCTCGATGTGGAGGATCTCGCCGCCCACCTCGGTCCAGGCGAGGCCGGTGGCGATGCCGGGCTG
>CAYQBW010000624.1:0-2308 GCA_964415725.1 uncultured Planctomycetia bacterium | reverse complement strand
CGGGGCGGGGGAGGGCGGGGAATGTATGCGTCTTGTCTATTCCGAGGCCGATCTCCTGCCCGGGCTGATCGCGGACCGTTACGGCCCGGTCCTGGTCCTGCAGGCCCTCACGGCCGGGATGGACAGGCTTGCCGGGGTCCTGGCGGATCACCTGTGGGAACGGCTCCGGCCCCGGATGATCCTTGCCCGGAACGATTCGGCCGTCCGGGCCCTGGAGGGCCTTCCCAGGGAGACCCGGGTGCTCCGGGGGGAGCGGGTGGAGAGGCTCCGGGTGAAGGCCGGGAGGGTGGAAGTTACGGTGGAACCCTTCCGGGGCCAGAAGACGGGGCTCTACCTGGACCAGGCCCCGGCCCGGAGGATCGTGGGGGACCTCTCCCGGGACAGGCGGGTTCTGGATCTCTTCTGCTACCAGGGAGGCTTTTCCCTGGAGGCCCTCCGGGGGGGAGCCGCCTCGGTCCTGGCCGTGGACTCCTCCCGGCGGGCCCTGGAGATTCTCCAGGAAGACGCCCGTCACAACGGGCTTCCCCCGCCCGAGACCCGGGAGGCAAACGTCTTCCGCCTGCTTCCGGCGCTGGTCCGGGAAGGGCGGGAATTCGACCTCATCGTCCTGGACCCGCCGGCCTTCGCCAGGAACAAGGCCCAGGTGGCGGGGGCGGAGCGGGGTTACAGGGAATTGAACCGGCGGTGTCTCCAGCTTCTCGCCCCGGGAGGAATCCTTGTGACCTGCTCCTGCTCCTTCAACATGAGCCGCGAGGGGTTCCTGGAGATCCTGCGCCGGGCCGCCGGCGACGCGGGGCGGGGCTCCCTTCTTGTGCGGAAGGTCCCGCCCGGCGAGGATCACCCCGTTCTGCTGACCCTTCCGGAATCGGATTATTTGAAGGTATACATTCTGCGGGACCTGGGGAGAGAAGAAAGGGAGGAAACCCGGTGACCTGGGAAAGGATCGAGATCAGGACTCCCGGCAGGGAGGCTTTCGTGGACATCACCAGGAAGGTGGCCGCCCTTGTGGTGGAGAGCGGGGTGCGGGAGGGGACGGTGACCCTCTATTGTCCCCACACCACCGCCGGGCTCACGGTGAACGAGAACGCCGACCCGGACGTGCGCCACGACATGCTCCTCGCCCTGGACCGGCTCGTGCCCGTGCTCCGGGAGTTCCGCCACGGCGAGGGCAACAGCGACGCCCACACCAAGGCCACCCTGGTGGGCAGTCACCTGGTTCTTCCCGTGGAGGCCGGCTCCCTGGCCCTGGGAACCTGGCAGGGGGTCTACCTTTGCGAATTCGATGGGCCCCGGTCCCGGAAGGTGCTGGCCAGGGTGAGCCCGTGAACCTCCGCCGCCTCCTGGCCCTCCCCCCGGCCGATCCCGACCTCCCCGGGGCGGGCTGGCTCTTTCTCTGCTCCCTCTCCCTCTTTTTCGTGGCCCAGGGGGTGCTTGCCTCCCTGGCGGGTTTCTCCGGCGGGGCACGGCCGCCCGTTCCCGTCCAGGTGCGGCTCTTCTGCGGGGTCTGGTTCGCCGCGGCGCTCCCCATCCTGTTGGGCGGATTCCGAGCCAAGGGAGGGACCCTCTCCCTCGGGCTCGGCCCGGGAAAGCTGAACCTCCGGGCCCTCCTGGGCGGGGCCGCGGTCTTCTTCGCGGGGCTCCTCTTCTGGTTTCCCCTTTTTACGGCCTACTTCCAGGTCCTCCAGGCCCTGGGCGTGCCCCGGACGCCTCAACCCGTATACAGGTGGATCGCGAAGAACCTGGCGGGTCCCCACCCGGACTTCCTCCTCCTCTTCCTCGTGGTCTTCGTTCTTCCCTTCTTCGAAGAGCTGGCCTTCCGGGGGCTCATCCAGTCCTGGCTCAGATGCTTTCTTCCCCGGGGCCTGGCCGTGGTCCTCACGGCCCTTCTCTTCGGGCTGGCCCACGAGCCCTGGATCATGAAGTTTCCCGTCTTCCTCCTCGGGCTCTTCTTCGGATACGCCCGGGAGCGGACCGGGTCGCTCTGGGCCTCCTGGACGGCCCATGTCCTCCACAACGGCCTGGCCGTGGCCTTCGTGCCCTACCTGATCCGCTTCTACTCCCGGGGCTGAAAGGGAGAGGCCTCGCCCTTTCGTTCCCGGGAGAGTCAACTCTCCAGGGCCGTCCTTACCCCAAGGCAAGGTCTCCTTCCCTCCCAAGTTCCCTGAAAGGATTTCTTGGATTATCCTTGGAAGTCTTCCCTGCCCGGATTCCCTGATCCTGCGGGAGACGAGGAGAATCACCATGAGACACAAGCACGAGATCTTCCGGTTCTTTCTTTCCCTCCTTGGGGCGGGGGCCCTTCTCTTTC
>CAYQBW010000623.1:0-2308 GCA_964415725.1 uncultured Planctomycetia bacterium | reverse complement strand
CCTCCTGGGCGCCCAGGAGGACCTGGCTTCCAGGATTCAAGGCCTGGAACGGGCCGTGGCCGCCCTGAGGGACCTTCCCGGTGTCAACCTCAAAGTCAACGGCGAAGTGGTCCCCCCTGAGGCCTGGCAGCGTTCCCTGGTCTACATCGCCGGGAGCCAGCTCCTGGAGAAGAAGATCCTCCAGTTCATCATCGAGGACCGGATCGACGAGCTGGTCCAGGAGGAGCTGGACAAGAAGAAGGAGCCCCTGGTGGAGCCCCGGGTGAAGGCCCGGCTCAAGGCCGAGGAGGAGGCCTTCAAGAAGGCCCACCCGGGCAAGTCCTGGGACGAGTGGCTCCAGGCCCACGATTCCAGCCGGGCCGACCGGACCATGGAGATCCGGGAGGAAGAAAAGAAGAAGGTCCACCTTCCCGGGGAAAAGGCCCTGGCCGCGAGGTTGCGGGCCAAGTGGCTCCAGGTGAAGGATGCGGAGATCCAGAAACGGATCGACGAGACGGTAAAAAGATTCAAGGAGAAGAACCCCGACCAGGATTTCTGGAAGATCGTGGCCAGGACGGGGAACACCAAGAAGGACTACTGGAACCTGGCCCGGACCACCATGCTCTTCAACAGGCTCTTCTTTCCGGGCAAGCCCAGCGAGTGGCCCTCGGTGACCCGGGAGGCCATCTACGCCTCGGCCGGCCAGAACGGGAAGGCCTTCTTCGATAATATCGCCAAGGCCGTAAACGAGGGCAAGCAGAAGCAGGTCCCTCCCCTCTTTATGGCCATCTTCCAGAAGTGGTGCCTCAAGAAGTTCAAGGAGTGGGCGGACATCCGTTACGCCTCGGACGGCCTGGACCCCCAGTATGTCCTCTCCTTCAACGGCCGGACCTGGTCCACCCGCGAGGCCTTCCGGCAGATCGAAAAGAGGATTTCCCCCGTGGAGCGCAACCGGGCCCTCATCGAGATCGTGTTGCGCACCGCCCTCCGCCAGGAGCTCCGGAAAAAAGGATTCTGGATCGACAGGAAGGAGTTCAAGAAGGCCTGGGAGAAGCACGTGGCTCCCTACAAAGGGTCCATCTTCACGATCGAGGTGATCGCCCAGACCTTCAAAGGATACCCCTCCATGGAGGCCTACCGGGCCCGGTTCAGGTTGATCGAGGGTTACCGCAGGATGCTGGAGAAACAGGGCGGTTTCGACGACGCCCACCTGGCCGCCTTCGTCCCCAAGGTGGAGCGTTTCCTGGGCAACGGCACAGTGGACCTGGAACTGATCCGGTTCCCCGCCAAGGACGACTCCGTGAACAAGTGGATTCCCCACGGCTTCGAGACGGCCAAGGCCCGGGCCGACCTGGTGCTCAGCCAGATCGAGAAGGGGGAGATCACCTTCGAGCGGGCCAGGGAGGACCTGGGAACGTGGCCGCCCGACGTGAAACACGGAGGGATCCTGGGCCGCAAGGCCCGCAACGAACTCCGCAAGGAACTGGGAGAGTTTGAATACACAGACTTCATCCAGGGGTATTCCATGGGGGACTTCCTCTTCGACGAGGCTCCCGTTGGGAAGATCGTAGGGCCCCTGAGGAGCGTGGACGGCTGGTACCTGGCCAAGGTGGTCCGCAGGTATCCCCCCACCCAGGCGGTGACCCTGAAGGACCCCAAGATGAAGGAGATGATCGTCCAGGAATACCTGGTGCGGAAATTCATGGCCTGGGCCAACGAGGTGGCCGCCCGGATCCGGCTGGAGTGAGGATGCGGTGGGGGAGAAGGGCCTGGTGACGGGGTGATCGTCTTCGGCGTGGACCCGGGCACGATCCGGACGGGTTTCGGGGTGATCCGGGCCGAGGGGCGGAAGGTGGGCGTCCTGGGTTTCGGCGTGATCCACGCCGCCCGGGGCGGAAGGAAGGAGGGCGCCGGGGATTACGGAGCCCGGCTCCTTTCCATCGCCCGGGGCTTGGAAGAGGAACTGGCGAAGTATCCCGTGGACGTGGTGGCCTTGGAGGAGGCTTTTTTCGGAAAGAGCGTGTCTTCGGCCCTCAGGATCGGGGAGGCCCGGGGGGTGGTGCTGGTGACGGCGGCCCGGTTGGGGATCCCCGTGGCCCAGTATCCCCCGGCGACGGTGAAGAAATCCGTCGTGGGCGACGGCGGGGCGGTCAAAGAGCGGGTCCAGGAGATGGTGAAGCTTCACCTGGGGATCGCCGGGAAGATCCAGGCCGACGCGGCCGACGCCCTGGCCATTGCCCTCTGCCACGCCTTCCGGGGTCCCCAGGCGGGTCTTTTGGGATAACCCAGGGGGAAAAGTTTCTTTTTTCCGCCGGCCTTGACATGGGGG
>CAYQBW010000622.1:0-2315 GCA_964415725.1 uncultured Planctomycetia bacterium | reverse complement strand
AACTCGGTCTTTTATACGCTGAAGGAAACGGAAGGCAAGGAAGGAAAGGAAATCGCCGCCTTCGCCAGGAGGAGCCCGATTTCCGGCAAGACCCACTAGGAGAAGACAGGAATGAAGATCCGCACGAAGCTTCTTTTGATCACCTTTACGCTTGGAAGCATCATCCTCGCCATGTTCCTCGGGACGGTCTGGGTGGCGGGCATGCAGGCCGACGACGGCCTCATCATCAACCTGGCGGGACGCCAGCGGATGCTCACCCAGAAACTCACAAAGGAGATCCTCCTGATCGATCTGGCCCGCAAGTCCGGGAAGACGGGGGACATCGAAAAATTGAGGGACCAGGCCAAGAACACCATGGAGATCTTCGACTCCACCTTGACGGCCCTCAAGGATTCGGGCATGGCCCCCACTGGGCTCGTGATGAAGAAATCCAAGTTCCGTTATTGTCCTCCCGCGCGGGGGGCGGCCAAGGACGCCCTGGAAGAGGTGGCTCTCCTCTGGAAGAAATTCAAGGCCAACGCGGAGGAGGCCATCGAAGCGCCCAAGGAGGCCGAGAAGGCCCTGACCTACCTCGTGGAGAACAACGTTCCCCTCCTGCAAACCATGAACAAAGCCGTGGGTATCCTTCAGAAACAATCCGAGGCCAAGGGTAGATTCCTCTTCTGGTTCCAGGTGGGAGGCATCATCCTGGGCATCCTGGCCTCGGTTCTGGCGGCACGGAACATCCACTCCATCGTGGTCCGCCTCCACATGGTGGGAAAACTGGCGGAACAGCTGGGGGCGGGGGACCTGAAGGCGCGCTCCGGCCTGGATGGGGAGGACGAATTCGGAATCATAGGAAAGAGCCTGGACAGCATGGCCGAAAGGCTCCAGGAATCCTTCGGCAGGATCAAGAGAAGCGCGGAGGAACTCAAGGATTCCACCGGCACCCTCCTGGAGGTGGCCGGGGCGACCGTGGAGGGAACGGAAAAGGTAAACGCCCTTTCCAGCTCCATGGCTGCCGCCACGGAGGAGATGAGCGTCAACATGGCGAACGTGGCCGAGGCCATGGACCAGACATCGGAGAACGTAAACAGGATCTCCAGCTCGGCCCAGCAGATCGCTTCCACGGTCCAGGAGATCACCGCCGAGGCCGAGAAGGCCAGGTTCGTGGCGGGGAACGCCCTGGAAAGGGCCTCCTCGGTGAACGAAAAAGTCCACGCCCTTGGAAAGGCCGCCAAGGTGATCGAGGAGATCACCGAGGCCATCACGGAGATCTCCGAACAGACCAACATGCTGGCCCTGAACGCCACGATCGAATCGGCCCGCGCCGGCGAGGCGGGCAAGGGATTCGCCGTGGTGGCCCACGAGATCAAGGAACTGGCCAACCAGGCGGGACGGGCCACGGAGGAGATCAAGGGAACGGTGGCGGACATCCAGACCAACACGGAGACCACCGTGGAGGAGGTGACCCAGGTCAAGGACGTCACCCAGCAGGTGAACCAGTTCATCGAATCCCTGGCCGACGCCATGGACCTCCAGGCCGACTCCACCAAGAAGATCGCCGACCACGTCTCGGGAGCATCCGTGGGGGTCAAGGAGGTGGCCGAGAACGTGGCTCAGAGCTCCATCGCCTCCAAGGAGATCGCCAAGGGCGTCAACGACGTCCACAGCATCGCCCGGGAGATCTCCTCCATGGGGAGCGACCTGAGGGGGCTCATGGACAAACTTTCCAGCGTGGCCAAGGACCTGGAAGAAAGCATCGGCGCCTTCCGGGCCTGAATCTCCAGGAACGGGAATCGGGTTTCCGAAAGGGGGCGGGTCCCTCCAGGGGCCGCCCCCCTTCCATTCCCGGGAGAAAGGTTCCCCGGGCCGGCCCGGGGATCGCGGGAAACGGCGGGAAGATCCCTGTTAGAATCCCCCGCCATGGAGTCCGGAACCTCCATCCTTCTCTTCTTCGGCCTTCTCATCGTCCTGGGCACACTGGGGGGAGAGGCGGCGAAGAGACTCCGCCTTCCGGCCCTCACCGGGCAGATCCTGGTGGGGATCCTTCTCGGCGAAAGCGGCCTGAACCTTCTCACCCCGGGGATCCAGGAGACCTTCCGGCCCCTGTCCATCTTCGCCTTGAGCCTGGTGGCCGTGACCATCGGGGGCCACCTGGAATTCCGCCGCCTCCAGAACGCCCGGCGGAGGATCCTCCTCATTTCGGCGGGCCAGACGACGGCGACCTTCTTTCTGGTCTTTCTCGTCTTCCAGGCCCTGAACCCCCTGGGGCTCCCCCGGGATTGGAAACTCCCGGTGCATCTTCTGGTGGCCGGGGATGTGGAGGTGGAGAT
>CAYQBW010000621.1:0-2317 GCA_964415725.1 uncultured Planctomycetia bacterium | reverse complement strand
CGTCCAGGCCGCCCACGATCTTTTCCAGGATTTCGAGTTTCCGCTCTTTGGAAACCACGGGGGCCGCCAGGAATTCCCGGATTTTCTTTTCCCCAAGGGCCGCGGCCAGGGTTTCCACCCCGGCGCTTACCGCCTGGGCCTCCCCCTTCTCCAGGGCGGCCTCCAATAAGGCCTTGGCGTATCTTCTCTCCAGGACGCCCACGGCCCTACCCTTCCGCCCCCGTGTCGCCCACCAGCCCCTCCACGAAGGAACGGTGGACCTGGTCGTCCACGTCCCTCTCCAGGACCTTTCCGGCGGCCCGGATCGTGAGGTCCACCACCTCGGCGCGGATCTCGGAAAGGGCCTTCCGTTTTTCCTGCTCGATGGCGGCCCGGGCGCGCTCCAGGCGGCGCTCCGCCTCGGCCTTGGCCTTCTCCTGGAGTTCCCGGGCCAGGGCGTCGGCCTTGGCCCGGGCCTCGGCGAGCATGGCCTCCTCCCTGGCCTTCCATTCCTCCAGCTTTTTCTGGATCTCGGCCCTGGCCTTCTCCGCTTCCTCCCGGGCCCGCTCGGCCTCCCTGGCGTCCTTCTGGACCTTCTGGTCCAGCGAATCCAGGGCCCGCGCAATGGGGCCGAAGACGAACTTGATCATCAAGGGGAGGGCGGCCAGAAAGATCACCCAGGTCCAGAAGGCCGTGCCCCACTGGTGGGGATCCAGGGGATTGAACCCCCCGCCGGCGTGGCCGGCCGACTCCTGGAGCAACGCAAGCAGTCCCAGCACTTCCAGCCCCCTTTCACCAAGGGGTCCCCCCCGGGACAGGCCCCGGGGTAAGGACCGACTCTACTTGAGAGCGAGAAGCAGGGTCACCACCACGGCGAAAAGGGCGATCCCTTCGATCAGGGCCGAGAGGATCAGGGAACCGCCCCGGATGTCCGCGGCGGCCTCGGGCTGGCGCCCGATGCCCTCGTTGGCCGAGGCGCCGATCTTGCCGATTCCGATGCCCGCGCCGATCACGGCGATTCCCGCGCCGAAACCGGCGGCCAGGTGGGAGGCCAGGAAGGCCCCGGCTTCAAGGAGAAAGAGTCCCAGCATCTTTTTCCGCTCCTGTTTCTTTTCGTTTCTTGCTTGGTTCTTTTTCTTACACCGAAAATCCCCGCGTTCTCCGCGGCTAGTGCTCCGGGTTCATGTACATGGCTGTGAATACGATCGTGAGGATCGTGAAGATGTAGGCCTGCAACAGGGCCACGAAGGACTCCACGATCATGATGAAGACGGCGAAGGCCACCGACGGCACCGCCAAGGCGTAGGCCATCTTTCCGATCATGCCCGCGAAGAAGAAGATGAGCCCGAGAAAGCTCAACAGAGCCAGGTGCCCCCCCGTCATGTTGGCAAAGAGACGAATCATCAAGGCGAAGGCCTTGAAGAAGATCCCCACGAATTCGAGGAAGAACATGAGGGGGAAGAGCCAGGCCGGGAGCCCGTGGGGAACCAGGCTCTTGAAGAAGCCCAGGACGCCGTTCTCCCACATCCCGGCACCGAAGAAGAGGGCCAGGCTCGTGGCGGCCATGGCGCCCGTCACATACAAAGAGCCCGTGGCGGCCACCCCCGATGGGACCAGGCCCAGCAGGTTCATGAAGGCGATGAAGAAGAAAAGATAGAGGAAATAGGGCAAAAACTTCCGCCCCTCTTCCCGGCCCATGACGGGGTAGACCATCTCTTCCCGGATCCAGATCACCCATCCCCGAAAGATCCGGGCGAACAAGCCCGGGCGCTCCACGGACATCCGGGTCCGCAGGGCCCCGAAGATCAGGACCATGAGAACCAGGGCAATGACCTGGAAGATCTGGAAGTTGAAAACCGGGATCCCGGCGACGCTCCCGATCTGGTGGGGCAGGATGTGGTGGAACAGGGACATGAAGATCGCCCCGCCCTCCTCCGCCCCGGCGGAGTGGGCCCCCGATGCGACTTGCGCCAGGAAAACCACTTACTCTTGCCCTCCTGATCGGATGCTTGGGGTTTCCACCGTCTCGCGCCGCCCCGCGCGGGACGGGAAACGGGCCTTCCGGCCCTTTCTCAGGAACCAGGTGTAGGTCCCGCCGCAGACCAGAGCCGTTCCCAGATACCCCAGTGCAAAACCCACCGGGTTACCCAGGAGGGGACTATATCGGGCAAGGATCGTCCCCCCTGCAAGGAAAAAAAGGTTGAGAAGAAAGCCTCCCGCCAGGGCCGCCAGGAAATGGGTGCCGCTCCGGTCCAGGGAATGGAACTTCCAAAGGAACACCACAAGGGCCACGGCGCCGGCGGCGGCCGCCCCCACAAGCAGGCACTTGCGCAGGTCC
>CAYQBW010000620.1:0-2321 GCA_964415725.1 uncultured Planctomycetia bacterium | reverse complement strand
CGCCCGGCCCTGGGCGTCCAGCCGGGCGTAGAAGCCCTGGAAGACGCCTCCGCCTGTTCCAAGAGTCGCGAGAAACAAGGGGTCCGGCGCGAGGGGGAGGATCTTTCCCCCGGGAAGGGGAATCCCCGGGGCCGGGGAGAGGGCCGCCGCCAGGAAGCAGGCCTTGCCCCCCTGGGATGGGAGATGGACCAGGATCCGCCCTTTTCCGCCTCTCGGAATTTCCGGGTCGGCCCAGGCCGGGGGAGCCGGGTCCAGGAAGGCCAGGGCCCCTTCGGCCATGGACGTGCGGACCTGGGCGCTCGTGACGGTCTCCAAGGGGATCCCCGCGGCGACGACCCGCCAGGTTCCCTGGTTCCATTGGAGGGCGGCGGTCTTGTTTCCAGCGTAGAGGAGGCAGGCCTTGGCGCCCGCCGCTGCCGGGGAGAAGACGTCCGGGTAGTCCACGTTGTAGGTGCCCTGGGTTCCGTCGTCGAAGGAAGACAGGGGGATCCCGGAGAAACAGGACCCGGGGACCCCGGCGAAACGGTAGGTCCCGGCGTCGTCGGCGGCATACGCAACTCCCAGCATTCCATGGAGAAAGGCCCTGTCCTGGGCGGAACCCTTGTGATCCAGGTCCCAGGCCAGCTCGGACCCAGTCACCAGGAGGGCCCCTCCCCCCTTGAGAAAGGCCGTGACCAGGGCCTGTTCGGCGGAACTGAAGGTCTCGTCCTTGGTGGATTCCTCCCCCAGGAGCCAGTCCACCACCCGGTAGGCGCCGAGCTTCACCCGGCCCAGGGTGACCGCCTCGTTGGCGCAGGAGTCGAAGGAGACCTCCCTGGAGGGAATGGAGGCGAAGGCCAGCCCGTGCCTGCCCAGGTAGTCCCGGGTGTTCTCCCAGCCCTTCACGTAGCGGTCGAGCCGGTCGAAGCCGTTCACCAAGAGAAGGGACGCCTTGCTCTCGGGGCCCCGGCGCGCGCCGACGACCTCCGTGGGGAAGGAGACCCCCGTGGCGTTCACCGCCCGCACCCGGAAAAAGAGGACCTTGTCCAGGGGAAGGGGCCCGGTGGACCAGGAGAGGCCCGTGGTCCGGCCTGCCTCGACGAAGCCCTTTCCGTCGGGGGAACGCTCCACCAGGTAGCTCGTGGCGCCGGCCGAGGCCTCCCAGGAGACCCGGATTCCGCCTTTCCCGTCGTTTTGGGCCGGAAGTACCGGAGGATTCCCCTGGAGATGGCCCGGGCCTCGATCCTCCGGAAATGGGGGTCGTGCAGGTAGCGGTGGTCCTTCTTCTTGGGGTCGTCGTGGAAGGCCACTTCCAGGAGCACCCCCGGCATGGTCCTGAGTTCCCGGAGCTCTCCGAAATTGGCCCTGTGCTTTCCCCGGTCCACCCACGCGGGATCCCAGTATTTTCGGATATCCGTTATCAACTGGGTCTGCAGGAGGTTCTGGAGCCTGGAGGACCCCGCCGTGGGGGTCCCGTTGTAGATGTAGGAGGATGTTCCCGTTCCGCCGCCGGCGTTGGTGTGGTGGGAGACGTAGAGATCGGCCCCGCGCCACTCGGCGTAACGCGGCCGGGTGGTCACGTCGTCCCAGTGGTCCGACCCCGTGCCGCGGACGTATACGGAGGCCGGGGCGCCGGCGGTCTGGGCCCAGTAGCGGGAGCACTCCTTCCAGCGGGGCTGCCTGCTCGGGCCCCCGCCCCGGTCGATGTCCCCTAGCCCGGCGCCGAGGCGCACGGCGTCTGCGATCACGGCCTTGCCCGTGTCGGAGGAGCGGTTGGTGAGGACCACCCGGGCCGGCCGGGCCGGGGAGAAGTGGAAGGAACCGAGCCAGACCCACCGCCTGTCGTCCCTGGACTGGTCCACCACGACCTCCGTGGTCCCGCCTGTGTGTTCGATCCTGTAGACCGTTTTCCGGCACCGGTTGAACCCGGCCCGGAAGAAGACATAGATCCCGTAATCGTCCTCCCTGGGCACGGCCGCCGTCCAGGAGGCGGTGGCCGTCTCGGTGGAGGAGGAGACGGCGTAGCGGTAGGTCTTGTTCTTGTATCCCGCCCAGGAGCTGGTGCTCCAGGTTCCGGTCTCCCTGTAGGAGGGTGCCCCCTTGTCGTTGTCCAGGACGATCTCCGCCGGGTTCCTGGTGCGCTCCCTGCAGGAGATCACCCGGGCGCCCATGTTCTCCAGGTAGGGGATCAGGTAATCCATGCAGATTTCGTTGTTGTGGATATCCTCGATCAGCCCGTCGATCAGGGGGCGCTGGAAGAGCCACTTGCGGTATTTGCTGTTCCAGTAGAGGCCGTGGCCCGGGGAGACGGCGATGATCTTACCCGTGAGGGCCCCCGTGAC
>CAYQBW010000619.1:0-2328 GCA_964415725.1 uncultured Planctomycetia bacterium | reverse complement strand
GAAAGGAAGACACCGGTGCCCGGCTGGGCCCGCCCGCCGTGGCCGCCGCCCGGGGGAAGATCTATATTCTCGACCGCATCAATGGAAGAGTGCAGGTCTTCGACAGGAAGGGGAAGCTCCTCCAGGTCCTTCCCTCCGGCTCCCGCACGGTGGACCTCCTGGCCGTGGACGGCGCGGGCCGGGTCCTGGTCCTGGACGCCTTCGTAAAAAAAGAAGTTCGTATTCTTGAAGAAGGAAAGGCGCCCCGGGTCGCGCCCCTTCCCGCTCCTCCCCGGCCGGGGCTTCTTCCCTCGGGGATCTTCGCCGGGAAGGACGCTCTCCTCCTGGAATGGGGGCACGCCCTGGTCACGTCCCTGCCCTGGCCCGGGATCGAGCCCCTCTTCTCCCGGGGGCTCCTTCCTCCGCCGGGGGGATATCTTCCGGGAAGGCCGACGGCCAAGGGCTGGGTGCAGGTCGCCCGTTCCGGGAAGGGCCTTTCCCTCCTTCTCGGGCGGCGGGGCGCCCCCTTGCCGGAAGAGCTGGAATTCCCCGTGAAAGGCGGGGTGGAGTGCGTCCTGGACCTGGAGAGCGACAGGGCGGGGCGGATCGCTGTCGCCCTGTTCCCCTGGGACGATCCCTTCCGCCGGATCCAGGTGATGGTCTTCTCTCCGGCCGGGAGATTGCTTGCGTCCCGCCGGATTCCAGGAGGTTCGATCACCGATCTCATGAGCAGGTTCAGCCTCTCCCCGGAAGGCCTCCTCTACCAGCTTCGGACGAGCGAAAAAGGCGTGGAGGTCCTGGAGTGGGACTGGAGCCGCTGGGGAACGCCGGGGGTTCCCCCCAAGGAGGCGCCCAAGGCGCCGGGGAAGGAGGGCGGGCGATGAAGATCCGGGGAACAGGAATCGCTCTTCTCCTCCTGGCGGGGCTTTCGGCCGCCCAGGTGACGCCCCTAAGAGACCGGGAGGAGATCATCCGCTACGCCAAGAGCGCCATCGGCTGTCCCTACATCATGGGGGGCTCCAAGTGGGACCCCGCCGACAAGAAATGGGGCGGCACGGACTGCTCGGGGCTGGTGGGAAAGGCCTGGGCCATCGCCCATTGGGTTCCCTACAGGCAGCCCTACCATCCCTACGCCACGGTCAACCTGATCCAGACCCCGGGCCCTCACTGGAGGGAGGTGAGCCTGAAGTCGCTGGTCACGGGCGACGCCTGCGTGTTCCGGTATCCAAGAAACAACGGCGGCCACACCTACATCTTCGAGGCCGGCGACGGATGGGGTTCCCATCTCATCATCGAGGCCGGGGGAAGGAGCGTGGGCGTGGTCTACCGGTGGCGCCAGCCTCCGTCTTCCTACTACAAGTACAAGGGCATCCGGCGGACCAGGCTCATCGAGAACAAGGGAGTCTCGGACATCGTCGTGGAGTCCGACGACGGCGCCCCGTCCTTCACCTATTTCGGGTCGAGCAAGACTTCCTCTTACGATTCCTACGCCCACTTCCTCCACGACGGCCGGTGTCTCTACAACCGGGTGGTTGCAGGGTCCGCCGACCGGGCCGTCTTTGCCCCCAACCTTCCCCTGGCGGGGCCCTACAAGATCTTCGTCACCTGCAACCAGGCCTCTCCCAACGTGGCGGGCGTGAAGGTCACCCTCTACCACGCCGCCGGTTCCCGGACCTGGACCTGGGACCAGGGGAGACTCGGTCTCAACCAGTGGCTCTACCTGGTGGGGATCTGGAACCTGAGAAAGGGGCGGGCCGACAAGGTGGTCTGGGAGGACAGCTCCGCCACTCCCAGGGACGGGACCCACCTCTTCCGGGCCGACGCCACCATGTTCCGCCTTTCCAACGAGGTGATCGTCGACGGGATGGGCGGCGCCCCGGGAAGGTTCGCCACGATCGGCCAGGCCCTCTCCTGGCTGAGGTCCCACCGCTCCCTGGACCGGGACCGGATCCGGATCACCACGGACAAGGTGGTGGAGATGGGGCCCCTGGACGTGGATGTCCTGGACGACCTGGTCATCGAGGGCGACGCCGACGGCAACGGCAAGCCCTGCACCGTGGTGATCCCGCCGGGGTCCTGCGGGAAGTGGAGCGTCAAGACCGGGATCTACCTGGAGATTCCGATCCAGAGGAACTGGACGTTGAAGGACCTGACCGTGGTTCCGGTCTACAAGGGCCCGGGCGTGAAGACCGGCGCCGTGGCCCTGGCGGTGGACAGCCTCGCCTCGGCCCGGACGCACAACGGGTTTACCCTCGACCTGGAACGGGTGACCTTGACGGGAAGCCTTTCGGGGGACGTCCCCGCCCGGGCGGACCGGGACGAGAGGGCCCGTTGCACACGGTGGGGGGG
>CAYQBW010000618.1:0-2330 GCA_964415725.1 uncultured Planctomycetia bacterium | reverse complement strand
CCCGCAAAGGCCCGCGCCGAATCGGCCCCTACAAGGTCCTCCGCCTCCTGGGCGAAGGGGGCATGGGCCAGGTCTTCCTGGTGCAACAGGAGCGCCCCGTCCGGAGGAGGGCGGCTCTCAAGCTGGTGCGCCCGGGCATGCACACCAGGGGCGCCCTCAAGCGCTTCGACGCCGAGCGCCAGGCCCTGGCCATGCTGAACCACCCCTGCGTCGCCAAGGTTCTCGACGCCGGGGGAGAGGAGGAGTCGGGGCCCTACTTCGTCATGGAATACATTCCAGGCATACCGATCAAGCAGTACTGCGAGGAGAAGGGCCTGGATATAAAGCAGCGGATCCGGCTCTTCATGAAAGTCCTGGAGGGAGTCAGGCACGCCCACCAGAAAGGGATCATCCACAGGGACCTGAAACCGGGAAACATCCTGGTCACCGAGGAGGACGGCGCCCCCCTGCCCAAGATCATCGATTTCGGCCTGGCCCGGGCCCTGGAGGGCCCTCTCGTGGAGGGAAGCATCTATTCCATTCCGGGCCAGGTCCTGGGCACGCCGGAATACATGGCTCCCGAACAGACCGGTTACCTGGAGATGGATCCCGACACCAGGACGGACATCTATTCTCTCGGCGTGGTCCTCTACGAACTCCTCACGGGGGAACTCCCCTACCCCGGGGAGAGCATTTCCCGGAAAACCCTCTACGAGATCCAACGGCGCATCGTCGAGGAAGACCCGGTAAGGCCGAGCGCCAAGGTTTCCGGCCTTCCGGAAGAGAAGCTCCCAAGATGCGGATTGGACCGGCGCGCCCTGGCCCGCAGGCTCAAGGGGGACCTGGACTGGATCCTGATGAAGGCCCTGGAAAAGGACCCGGAAAGGCGCTACCAGTCCGCCGCCGAATTTCTCGAGGACCTGGAAAGGCACCTGAAACACGAACCCGTTCAAGCGGGCCCTCCTTCCCCGGTCTACAGGGCGAGAAAGTATCTTCAAAAGCACGCCCTGCCCGCCGCGGCGGTCTCCTTCCTGGCGCTCCTCCTTCTGGGGTGGCTCTATTCCTCCATGAGAAGCGCCAGGGAGCTCGCCCGGACGGAAATGGAGGCCAAAAAGCGGGTCCAGAAGGTCCTGGCCTACGCCAACGATTCCATCCAAAGACTGGCGGACATGGCGGCCGTCAAGGAGGAGAATCACGCCGCCACGGAGACGGCGTGGACCGAGGATTTCGACGAATACGCGCCCGGGGCCTTCCCGTCCGGCAGGAAACTGTCCCGCTCCTGGAGACTCGCCGGCGACAACAAGCACATCTACATCGTGCCCACTCCCGATCTCGGAAGAGAAGGAGACATGTGCCTCCTTCTCCGGGGCAACACGAACTGCCCCGACCACGCCCTGGTCTCGGTTCCTCTCGACGAGCGCAACCTCTCCTATTCCCCGGAATTCGTGGTGCGTTTCTTCCTCCGCCTCTCGGCCTCCCGGCAAAGGAAAAAGGGGGGCGGCGGGATATTCAAGGGCCCCAACAAGGACGACATGGAAAGGTTCGGGGCCCTCATCTGCCGCGGCCCCGATTACCGGGACGGCTCGAGCCCCCTCTTCGCCGTAAAGAAATCGGGGGAGATCCACTCGTTGAATGAATCCTTCAAGGAGAAATATCCCTTGTCCCCGGAATCCTTCCACTACCTTTCCATCCACTACCGGAGAGTTTCGGTGGATTCCGTCGCGATCTCCCTCTTTCTGGACAGCAAGCGCATGGGTAGGATCGTGCGCGAGGCGAGACCGGGGGAAAGCCGCATGGGGTGGCTG
Source organism: uncultured Planctomycetia bacterium (assembly GCA_964415725.1). Lineage (GTDB taxonomy): Bacteria > Planctomycetota > UBA1135 > UBA1135 > JALUZX01 > JALUZX01. The sequence goes on along the minus strand of CAYQBW010000618.1, from coordinate 546 downwards.
ATGTTCAGCTCCGGAAACGGGGACGCCTGGCTGGACAGGCTCCAGGTTCTCCGGCTCCCGGCGCCCCAGCCCTGGAGGAAGTATACGCCCTTACGCCCCTTATGTTCCTGGGGCGGAAAGAACGATTGTCCCGGCGCCCCCTCGGCGGGCGGCCCGGCCTACTTACTCCTTTCTCCGCAGAAGCTGGATTACCCTTCCGCCCGCCGCCTGGCCCGAACCTGGGGCGGCGCCCTGGCCTGGACGGGGTACCCCACACGGGACGAATGGATCCTGGAGCATTTCGGAAAGACCTCTTTCTGGGTGGAAGGAGGGAGATGGAACCCTCTCCTCAAGAAGGTTTTTCCTCCCCGACCCCAGGAGCCCGGTGGGCCGGAAACCCTCCTCCCCGCTCTCCTGGAATTCCGCCGTCTCCCCCCGATCGCTTCGGCTGTCGTCGAAGCCCCCGGATGCCGCCGCGGGGGAGGAAACCCTCCCGCGCTCAGGCTTCTCTCTCCACCCGTGCCCGGGAGAAAGACGGTCTTTCTGCTCGACGGGGTAAGCCGGAAC
>CAYQBW010000617.1:0-2333 GCA_964415725.1 uncultured Planctomycetia bacterium | reverse complement strand
CTCCAACCCGCCCAAGCGGACCGCCTCGCTCCCGAAGGTCAAAACGAAGGCCTCCGTGTCCATCTCCTCGGGCGGCAGGTGGATCTCCCCGGCCCCCACGTTCTCCCGGGTGTAGAAGCGGATCTTCTTGTAGACCGTGGCCAGTGTGGAGACATGGACTTCCACCCTGTGAATCGCGTATTTTCCCAGGTCCAGGTTCTCGTCCTCGCAGAGCACCCGCACGTCCGTCTCCGTCTCCGCCTCGGTGTAGTAGTCGAAATTCACCTTCCGGACCACGGCCCTCCTCTGGTGGTAATCGAAACGCTCCACCAGGTATTGTTCCCCCTGGTGGCCGTAGATGGCCCCCTCGTAGACCTCCTCGATGGAACTGGGCCGGTCCACCTCGCCCAGGATCTTCCCCGTGTCTCCGTCCAGGATCACCACGTTGTCGATGCCCGCCGCGTCCAGGGAGACGTCCTCGGCCGGGTAGGAAGGGGCGGCCCAGTAGTAGCGCTCCCCGTCGAAGTGGAGGATCCCCGACTCCCGGGCCAGGACGTCCAGGATCTCCTCCGTCTCCGGGGCCTTCCCCAAAGAATCCCCCTTCCGGAAGGGAAGCTCGAAGGCCGCGCACTTCACCTGGTTGGCCAGGATGACCAGGTTGTCCGGGTTGATCGCCGCCTTTTCCCGGTGGTCCGAAAACAAAAAGGACGGGGACTGGACCACGTACTGGTCCAGGGCGGAGGCGCCGGCCACGAGGATCACCAGGCTCGGCCTCCCCCTCCTCCCCGAGCGGCCCGCCCTCTGCCAGGCGGAGGAGATGGAACCCGGGTAGCCCACGAGCACCACCGCGTCCAGCCTGCCGATGTCCACCCCGAGTTCCAGGGCGTTGGTGGCCACCACGGCGTCGATCCTGCCCTCCCGCAGGCCCTTCTCGATGGAGCGCCTCAGGTTCGGAAGGTAGCCGCCCCGGTAGCCCGCCACCCTCTCGGGGTCCATCTTCAGCTCCCGGGCCAGGTCCTTGAGATACTTGGTCACCACCTCCACGGTGACCCGGCTCCGGCAGAAAAAGATGGTCTGGATCCCGGCGGGAAGGATCCGCCGGGCGATCTCCCGGGCGGATTCCACCGAGGACTTGCGCAAACCCGCGTTCGGGTTGATCACCGGAGGATTGTAGAAGAGGAAGTGCTTCTCCCCCCTGGGGCTCGCCTCCTCGTCCACCAGTTCCACCGGCTCCTCCAGGACCCGCTCGGCGTGCTCCGAGGGGTTGCCGATGGTTGCGGAACAGCAGATGAAGACCGGCTTCGAACCGTAATGGGCGCAGATCCTCTTCAGGCGGCGGATCACGTTGGCCACGCTGGAACCGTAGATCCCCGTAAGCGTATGCAATTCGTCCAGGACCACGAACTTCAGGGCCGCGAAGAAGCCGTGCCACTTGGGGTGGTTGGGGAGGATCCCCAGGTGGAGCATGGTGGGATTGGTGATGAGGACATGGGCCCCCTCCCGGAGGCGCGCCCTGATGGAGGCGGGGGTGTCCCCGTCGTAGACGGCCACGTTCAAGTCCTCCCGCCCCATGGACTGGAGGAGTTCCGAGAGGGAGGCCTCCTGGTCCCGGGAGAGGGCCTTGGTGGGAAAGAGGTAGAGGGCCCTCGCCTCGCTTCCCTCCGAGAGGACCCGGTCCAGGACGGGCAGGTTGTAGCAAAGGCTCTTTCCCGAAGAGGTGGCCGTGGCGACGGCCACGTTCTTTCCTTCCCGGACCAGGCGGACCGCCTGGGCCTGGTGGTTGTAGAGTCGTTCGATCCCCTTCCGGGCCAGGGCCTCCCTGAGATCCCCCCGGACCCAGCCGGGAAAGTCGGCGAACCGGCCCGGCCGGGCCTCCACCACCCGGTGGGCCCGAAACTGGGGCCCAAGCTCCGGGTCCTTCTCGAGCCTTTCCAGGACCTCCAGGACAGGATCCATGCCCGCGCCTTTCTCAGTGGGCTGTCATTTCAAAAAGATGATCTCCAGGCCGCCCGGCCCCTTCCGGCTTCTTCCTTTCAAGTAGGCTTTGTATTCTCCGCCCCCCGATCCCGCAATCGACCCCAGCCCCAGGACCACCGCCCCGACCCGGTATTCCCGGAGGAAACGACCCAAGTCCTTCCGGGACAGTCCCTTGGGGAGGAGCACGGCGGGCCGGTGGAAGATCCAGGAGACGGGCCCGGGTTTACCCGAAGCGAGGGCCTTTCCCGGTGGGAGAAGGGAGGAGGTCTCTCTTTCCAAGAGGGAGACGGCCTTCACCTCCTCCAGCGTGACATAACCTCCCCCCATCCGCCGGCGAAGGAGGAACCGGGCGGAAAAAAGAAGGGGGCTCCCGAAGG
>CAYQBW010000616.1:0-2337 GCA_964415725.1 uncultured Planctomycetia bacterium | reverse complement strand
CCGGGCCCTCCCCGCTCCAAGGATCCGCTCCTTCAATGAAGGAGGGGACTTCCTCGGGGCCAGTTCTTTCAACTCTTCCAGAATCTCCCTGTCATCCATGTCTCACCCGCCTCTCCAGGAGGGATCTCAATTTCTCTATTCCGTAACGATACCTGGAGGACGCCGTGTTCGGGCTCACACCGGTCACCTCCCCGATCTCCCGGAAGGTCATCCCTTCGAAGACCTTCAAGACCACCGCCTCCCTCTGTGCGCGGGGAAGGGAGGCCAGGGCTCCGCCCAGGATCCGGGCCTTCTCCTTCGCCTCCAGGGCTCCCGGTCCGGCCCGCCCCTCCTCGAAAAGGGGAGGATCCTCTCCGGAAAGGGGGGCGAGCCGGCCCTCCCTGGCCAGGGCGTCCAGGGCCCTGGAGCGGACGGCCCGAAAGAGCCAGGCCCGGAAAGAACCCGCCCCGCCCGGCCGGAAACGATCCAAGCCCCTGAGAAAAGAGAGAAAGGCCTCCTGGACGGCCTCCTCGGCCAGGGGCTCCGACCGGGTCAGGCCCAGGGCGAAGAAATAGGCCCGGTCCCCGTACCTCTCAAAGAGCGCCTGGAAAGCCTCCTCCGACCCGGCCTGGAAGGCCCGGACCAGTTCCTCGTCCGGCCGGGCGCCGCCCGGGGTCTTCCTGGGTCTTTCCATGTCCTTCCAACGGGGAGAGGGGCCGGTTTCGTCTATTTCTTTTTCTTTCGCCCCCTTTTTCTCTCTACCCCCCCGGCTGGTAGGTGTTCTTCAACCCCGGGAGGAGGGATTCGGCGATCCGGGCGGCCCGGCGGAGGACCTTGGCGTCCGGGCTGGAACAGAGGAGGTAGAGCTTCCAGAGGTTCCTGTAGGAATCCTCCAGGTCCCGGATCCGGGGGATCCTCTCCCAGAAGGAAGAGAGAGGCGCCGGCGCCCCGGCGCCGGGCATGCGGACGTGGATGGAGGACTCCTTGAGCTGCATCTCCCGCCTGGGGCAATAGAGGATCACGTCCACCCTGGTCCCGGTCTCCTTCTCCAGGGCCTTTTCCACCTCCCTTTCGAAGGCCCGCCGCTCCGATCGCCGGCCGGGCTTGAAGAAACGCTCCAGCATCTCTTCCTGGAGGTCCAGGTTGGCGTAGCGCGGGTATACGGCGGCCCGCTTGGGAAGCCGCCTCCTCCTGTAGAGCCGGGCGAACCGGGCCGCCCGCTCCACGCCGCACCCCTCCAGGGCGGAGAGGAGGGATTCGTCTGTGTGGTCGAATAGGTCCTGGATCTTCAGGGCGCCCCCGTCCAGGGCCTCCTCCACGGCCCGGGTGACCAGGGCGCCGGCCGTGATCTTGGCGTGGTGGTAGTAGACCCGCTCGGAGAAGTAGTAGCGGGCCTCCAAGACGCGGATCACCTCGGAAAGGGCGTCCTCCCGGAGCATCCCTCCCTTGCTCACGTCCACGAACATCCTCCCCGAGGCCCGATCCACCCGGAAAAGGGCCAGAACTCTTGGATCGTATCGCAGGCAAAGCCCGGTGAACCAGGCGTCCCGGGCCAGGTAGTCCAGGATGTCCGCGCTGATCGTATCGGAGAGCACGTCCCGCCAGGCCCGGGGAACGGGCTCCTCCCCGGCGCCCAGGATGGAGAGGACCTGCTCCAGCGCCCCCGCCTCGGACAGGACCTCACCGGCCTCGCCCCCCTCCAGGCGGGCCCGGATCCTCTCGGGGGAATCGTGGCGTTCCAGGAGCCCCGACTGGTCCTCGATGTTGTGGCCGAAAGGGATATGGGTCACGTCGTGGACCAGGGCGGCGAGCCGGATCACCCGCTCCTCCTCCGGCCCCAGGCCGGCCAGCTCCGAAGGCCGGGCCCGGGCGGCCTCGTCGATGGCCCGGCAGAGCCTGTGGGCCATGTGGAGGGTTCCCAGGGAATGGTCGAAACGGGTGTGGACGGCGCCGGGGTAGACCAGGTGGGCCGTGCCGAGCTGGCGGATCCCCCGGAGCCGCTGCACCTCCCAGGTGTCCAGGAGGGCTTTCTCCTCGCCCGTGAGACGGATGTCGCCGTGCACCGGGTCCCGCACCACCACCTGCCCGGAATTCTTCATGCTAGAGATTGTATGACTTCCGGGCCCAAAGCCCCACGGCCCGCTCCCTCGGACCTGTCGGTCCGAAATAAAAAAAGCGGGGGGCGCCGCCTGGGGTCCTGGGGCGGCGCCCCCCACAGGGAGCGATCCTCGATCAGGTGCGGGACTCGGTCCGCACGCGCAACCAGGCCATCCGTTCCATCCCGGTCCGGCCTTCCGGGGCTGGAAGACTCCTGAATCCCCGGCTCGCCAGGCCGAAGCCCGGACAAGAATCCCCTCC
>CAYQBW010000615.1:0-2338 GCA_964415725.1 uncultured Planctomycetia bacterium | reverse complement strand
GGCTGTACCAGGCGCCCGTGAACCCGATGTGGTTCTTGTCGAAGGGGGCGTCCAGGTGGCTGGAGAGAAGGAGGGCCGAAAGGACCAGAAGAAGGCCCGGGGCCAGGAGCGCCTTTCCGGAAGTTCTCGCCATGATGGGTCCAGCCCCCTTTCCCCCAGCCTGGCGGGGAAGTTACTCTCTCTTCGCCCGATTTTCTCCAGGTTTCTCCCGTGTCCCCCCGTTCGATGTCCCAGGAATCTTCCAGTGCCGATCCCAGGAAGAACCCTCCCCCCCCGGGGCGAGAAGAAAAAAAAGGCCCTGTCCCCGGGGGGGAAGAGAAATCTACCCGCCGGGTCCAGCCCGGGAAGGTGATCCCTCCTTTCTCGGGCCTTCTAGACCCGGCTTCCTTCGAAGAAAAAAAAGAAGAGATCAAGGAGGAGTTTTCTCTTCCCCGCTCTTTCGGCAACTACATCCTCCTGGAGAAACTCGGCCGGGGCGGGATGGGGGTGGTCTTCCTGGCGGAAGACCAGGTCCTGAAACGGAAGGTGGCTCTCAAGATCCTCAGGCAGGAAACCCTTCTCTTCCAGGTCGAGGCCCGGGAGCGCTTCCAGCGGGAGGCCCAGGCGGCGGCCCGCCTCGACCACCCGGGGATTTGCCCTGTCTACGAAGTGGGAGAAGTGGACGGCCTCCCATTCATGGCCATGCGCTACGTTCCAGGGAGGACCCTGGCCGAGGAGATCGCCCGGGCCAAGAAGGAAGGCCGGCCCCCGGACAAAGGGGCGGTCATGGACCTGGTGAAATTGGGTGAAAAAGTCGCCCGCACCCTCCACGCCGCCCACGAAGCGGGGCTGGTCCACCGGGACATCAAGCCCGCCAATCTCATGATCGACCCGGAAGGGAACCCGGTCCTCCTGGACTTCGGCCTGGCCAGGGAAACGGCGCCCTCCGCCCGGGAACTCACCCAGACCCTGGCCGTCCTGGGAACCCCCCACTACCTTCCGCCCGAGAGGTTCGACGGGAAGAAAGCCCCGCCCGACTTGCGTGGCGACGTCTATTCCCTGGCGGCCACCCTCTTCGAGGCTCTCACCCTGGAATGTCCCTTCGAGGGGGACACCCTGGAAGAACTGTCCGGCCGGATCCGGACCGGGAGACACCCCGATCCCAGGAGTCTGAACCCGGCCGTCCCCAGGGACCTGGCCCTGGTCCTGGCGAAGGCCATGGACAAGAATCCGGCCCGCCGTTACGAGACAGCCCTGGAATTCGCCGAGGATCTCCGCCGGGTCCGCACCTACGAACCCGTCCAGGTCCGTCCCGCCGGCCCTTTGCTGAAGACCGCCCGCTGGGCCCAGAGAAATCCCATCCTGGCGACCTCCCTGGCCGGGATCTTCCTGGCCCTGCTGGTGGGCTTTCTTTCCACCTATTTCCTCCTTCACAAGGTCCGTTCCGCCTTCATCGAGGCCCGGGCCATGGGCCTCCTCACGGCCTCCAAGGAAGCCCTCCCCCGGAGCGCCAGGCTGTCCCTCCTCCTGGCCATGGAGTCCTACCGCCTGCGCCCCCGGGGAGAGGCCCTCTCCCAGGTCCTGCAGGCCCTGGCGGAAAACCCCGAGACGGCCTCCATCCCGGCGCCCTTTCCCGCCCAGGGGGGAAACGGCGTGCTCGCCGTTTCCCCGGGTGGGCGGTTCCTTCTTTTGCCCTCCTCCCGGGGAACCCTGGACCTCTGGGACGCGGAGGGAAGAAAGCGCCTTTCCTTCCCGGCGGAAGAGGTCCGCCGGGTCGGGGAAAAAACCGGGATCCTGGCCCTCTCCTTTTCCCCCGGGGGGGATTCCTTCCTGGCCGCCGGCTGGGACGGACTCCTACTCTGGAACCTGGAAGGAAAGAAGCTCCTCGCCCTGGGGCGCCCCGGCAAGGGAGAGTTCCCCTCCGATGAGCACCTGAGGAACGCCTGGTTCTCCCGGGACGGAAAGAAACTCCTCCTTTTCTTGAAAAACGACAAGGCCTCTACAGCGACCCTCCAGGTCCGCACCCTGGGGGGGAGAATCCTTTGGGCCGTAACCATCCCCTACTCCGGGTCCCAGGCCTACGGCTTCCAGCCCTTTCCCGGAATTTTCTGGTTCATTCCCCGGAAAACCCCGGGAGGAAAGCCCCCGCGCCTCCACGCCTGGGACCTGGAGGGGAAGCCTGTCTCCTTCCCCTGGTCCTTTCCCCTCCCCCTGAGCTGGGCGGGTTTCTCCCCCCGGGGCGGGTTCTTCGCCTGGATCTTCCGGCGGAAGGGCGCGAAGGGCCGCGAGCTCTGCGGATACCGGGTCCGCGAACGCGGGGGGCGCGCCGTCCTGGAGCCGCCTCCATCGCCTGGGGAGA
>CAYQBW010000614.1:0-2343 GCA_964415725.1 uncultured Planctomycetia bacterium | reverse complement strand
GGCCTGGACCTACTTCCCCCCTCCCCGGGAGGGAAAGAAGGGATCCGTCTCATTCTGGCACCCGGCGAAGAGGAGGTCCTGGAGAACCTGGGCCTGGATTTCCGGGTGCTCCAAAGGGGCCGGCCCTTGAAGGAGATCCTGGGCTCCCCCGACGGTCCGCCCGACTCCCGGTATTACACGACCTCCGAGATGTATACCCTTCTCGGGAACCTGGAGAAGACCTACCCCGGCCTGGCGAAACGCTACGACCTCACGGCTTACACGGGGGCTCCGCCGACCCACGAAGGGAGGCACATCTTCGGCCTGAAGATCTCCGACCACGTGGCCAGGGACGAAAACGAACCCAACATCGCCCTCCTGGCCGAGCACCACGCCCGGGAGGTGAACACCCCGGTCATGGTCGTGGAGGCGGCCAAGAGGCTTCTGGCCGGTTACCGGTCCAACCCCGGGCTCAAGGCCATCGTGGATGCCTACGAGATCTGGATCGTCCCCATCGTCAATCCCGACGGATGCGAGTATGTCTGGAACAGGGACAACTGGTGGCGGAAAAACCGCCGCAAGAACCCCGATGGAAGCTACGGCGTGGACCCCAACCGGAACTATCCCTTCCGCTGGAGAAAGTGCGGGTACAGCACCCGGCCCTCTTCCAATGTCTACTGCGGCCCTTCGCCCGGTTCCGAGCCCTGCGTCCAGACCATCATGAAGCTCTCGGACAAGCGTCACTTCCAAAAGGTCCTGGACTTCCACTCCTACGGGAGGGAAATCCTCTTTCCCTATTCTCCCTGCACCAGATCCATTCCCCAAGCCGCGCGGAACCTCTTCAACTCGATCATCGCATCCCTCAGGTCCGCCTCGGGCTACAGGACCCGCAACCCCTCGGCCAGCGGAGAGGAGCCCGAGTGGCAGTGGTACCGCCGGGGAACCCTGCCCTTCCTGGTGGAGGTGATGACCAGCTTCCAGCCGAGCTACTCCTCGGCCCTCACCGAGGAGAGGAGCCGGGTGTGGCCGCTGGTGTACCGGTGGCTCTCGATCCCGGTCCCCATGGAAGGCCGCGTGAAGGACCTGGCGGGAAGGCCCCTTTCTGCGACCCTTCGTGTCACAGGAGTCCACTTCAGCTACGGTGAAACCATCCGAAGCGGCGGGACCTTCGGCAGGTACGCCCTCTGGCTCGCCCCGGGAACCTACCAGGTCACTTTCTCGGCGCCGGGCTTCCTGCCGGCCACCGTCAGGGCGGTCCTGGTCTCGGGGAGGACCCTCGAACGGGACGTGACCCTCCTTCCCGAACCGGCCCATCTGGTCAAGTCCGGCACGGGAAAGATCGGAACCACCGCGACCTTCACCATGACAGCTCCCAACGACAAGGGTCTCCCCTACTTCATCGGCGCCGCCCTTGGAACGAGCCCGGGTCAGAAGGTTGGGACCCGGACCTTCCCCTTGAACGGGGACGCCCTCTTCATGGCGAGCGTCCTGCTGCCCGGCATCTTCAAGGGAAACCTGGGAACAGTGAACGCCCGGGGAAAAGCCGTCATGACCTTCCCCATCCCGCCCTGGCCGTCCCTGGCGGGCCTCAAGTTCTACTTCGCCGGTTTCACCGTGGACCAGGCCTATCCCATGGGGGTCAAGAGCATCTCCAATCCCGTGGGCCTCACCCTGGTCCGGTAATCCCCGTGCAACAACGGCGGGCGCCGAGAGGCGCGCCCTCCGGCGGACCCCGGCGCGTTCCAACCGCGTGTTCCGAGACCCTTCAAACCCGGTCCAGGGCCGGGTCGTCCGCGATGCGGGGGATCTTTCGCCCCAGGTAGGGTTTCCTTGGGAGATTGTGCCAGCTTCGAAGGAGGTGGTAGGCGGGGGAGGTGAGGAGATTGCACGCGTCCACCGCTTCCCTCCATTCGGATTTCCGGATTTCTTCCACTGTCTCCCTGTCGGGAAGAAGGCCGAAATCCCAGGCCGAACAAAGCCGCGCCAGGAAATCCACCCGATCCGCGAGGGTCTTCAACTCTTCCGGCGACGGGACATCCGGATAGAGGCTTTCATCGATCCGGAAGGGCATCGAGAAACTCCTTTGGGACGGACCATGGGACGTTTCACCTCTCATCCCTTCCACCTCCCCAAAGGTTATCCCGGCCCTTTGGAAAAACCACGGGGCTTTCCTTGAAGATTAGGAACTTACCCGGAATCCAGGGGGCGAGGAAGGCTGGCAAGGGGGGAATTTCGACTCTTCACCGGGAACGGCGGGCAAAGGCCCGGCTGGGGCCCGCCCCGCCTCCCATCCTCGATCCCTCGCGCACCTCTTGAAAAGGGCACTGTTCGACAGAGGCGACAAAAGTTTCGTCAAGACCGGGA
>CAYQBW010000613.1:0-2347 GCA_964415725.1 uncultured Planctomycetia bacterium | reverse complement strand
CAGCGCGGGCCGACGTTCGGCGCCGAAGACGGCGCCTCCGGCGGCCCCTACGCGGGCGAAGGAAATGTAGGGGACGCCCGAGGGACGGTGCGGAGCGCCGTCCCGACGGTCGTCCCGCGATAGGGGCGGGAAATTCGGGGTTCCCGGGCCCAGCGCGGGCCGACGTTCGGCGCCGAAGACGGCGCCTCCGGCGGCCCCTACACGGGCGAAGGGAATGTGGGGGACGCCCGAGGGGCGGCGCGGAGCGCCGTCCCGACGGTCGTCCCGCGATTCTCCCAGGGGGGGATGATTCGGGGTTTCTGGACCCAGCGCGGGCCGACGTTCGGCGCCGAAGACGGCGCCTCCGGCGGCCCCTACATGTGGGTGTAGGGGCCGTCCCGACGGTCGTCCCGGGATTCTCCCAGGGCGGGAAATTCGGGGTTTCTGGAACCAGCGCGGGCCGACGTTCGGCCGGGTCGCCGCGGGCGACCCGGCCTCCGGCGGCCCCTACGGGTGATTTCCGGTGGATTCTACATGGACGCTGGGCGGGGCGTGGATGATGACTTTTTCGGGGTCCACTCCCAGGGCTTTCCAGTCGGCCGCAAGCCGCACGGTCACCGGTCCGTCCGCCCAGGACCCCAGGGCCACCAGGGCACGGTCCTTCTTGATGTAGACCGTGGCCAGGACCCGGGGGTCGCCTGTCTTCACGGGGCAGTCCGGGTCCCACCAGCCGATCATCCTGGCGTCCTGGATGCCGAATTGGTCCCAGAGTTTCCAGGTGGACCGGGGATCGCCCGCCCAGGGAAGGCGGGCGGTCATCCCGAAGAGCATGCCCCTCCAGGGCTCTCCTCCGCCCTGGAGCATCTCGCCCATCAGTCCGAAGGGTATGCCCGAAATTTCCACGAGCCAGTAGTCCGGGGGCGAATCATAGTCGAAGTATTCGCCGAACCAGAGCCGGTCGATGTAGGGGAAATGCTCCATGTAGAGGTTGGCGCTGGACGCGAATCCGTCCCTGGGGTTGTATTGGTTGGCCGAGTGGAGGTCGATGAGGCACTCTCCCCGCCGCCGCTCCAGGATGCGGCGCGCTCTCTGCATGACCGTCCGGTCGAAGGCCACGTCGTCGATATACAATCCGTCGATTCCCACCTTCCGGGCCAGGAAGTCCAGGCCTTCCAGGTAGTAGTTGTGCCAGCGGGAGACGCCGTTGTTGATGACTGCCGCGTCTTCATACTCTGGGACATACCACCCGGCGATGTAGTTTCCTCCCAGGTGCTCCTGGAGCCAGGCGGGACCTCCCCCGGGCCCGGGGGCGAAGATCTCCTCTCCGAGACTGCGCAGGGCGAAGATCTCGGGGGCGTGGTTGGAAAGCTCCCGGACGGTGTCGTAGATCTTGACCTTCATGCCCAGGCGATGGGCGGCTTCGATGTAGTCCTTCAGCTCCTTCAAGCGGAGAAAGGGATAATTGATGTAAGGGTTGACCGGCGTGGCGTGGTGGATGTTGATCACGTTGGCCCCGGCGGCGGCGATCTTTTGGACGGGCTCGAAGGCGTGGTAATAACGCCTGGTAAAATGGGCCTTCGTGTCCAGGGGCTTGAAAGGGGTCACCAGAAGGGTGAAGTCGAACCTGAGGGGCCGGCCGGGGCGGAGGTCCAGGGGACCGCTGTAGGCGCGGAGGGCGAAATCGCCGCGGGCGTCCTCCGAGGCCTCCACGCCGCCCCGGCCGCCGTTGCACCAGGAGCGGGGCATGACCAGGGGCTTGAGGTGGTAGAAGTTGGTGTTGAGGGGCCGGACGTAGCGCTCGTCCCGCCAGCTTGCCTGGATGCCCCCGTTGACCCGTCCCACCCAGAGGGCGTCCTGGTTCTTTTCGGGGTCCCATTTCCAGGAGTATGCCTTGGGGCGTCTTCCCCCCTTGAATCCCAGGCCCATCATGTATTGGGCCGTCCGCCCGGGGATTGCCAGGAGGAAGTCCACCCCTCCCAGCCGGACCGGGTCCGGCCCGGCGGCGGAAAGGCCGATCTCGAACCCCAGGAACCCGTCGAACTCGAGCCGCCCCTTCAGGCGGATCTGGAGCCCCGGCCCGGGGGCTTCCCAGGCGGACTCCCATTCCACGGCGCTCTTGGTCTTTTTGGTGAACCGCAAAGACCGGACTTTCCAGGGGAGGGTCTTGCCCGAGGCGTCCCGCGCCACCAGGCGGATCGGCGAGGCCAGGATGGGAACGGGCGTGGAGGTGAAGGGCCGGATGCCCGTGACGGAAGGGGTGAAGAAACTCTGGATCCGGGCGGGCAGGCCGTCCGCTCCGAGAACGATCCTCCGCCCGAGCAGGGAGATCCTGAGGGCGTCCTCTTCCAGGTGCAGGGGCGTAAAGGGT
>CAYQBW010000612.1:0-2347 GCA_964415725.1 uncultured Planctomycetia bacterium | reverse complement strand
GACCGTCGGGCCGGCGCTTCGCGCCGTCCCTCGGGCGTCCCCTACGGCGTCCCCTACGGCGTCCCCTACATGCCTCTCCGGCGCCTTCCGCGCCGGCCGGGGCGGATCTCATCCGCGTCCAGGGCCCAGATCCCCCGGCCGTGGGTGGCGATCACGAGGATGTGGTCTCTGGGGTGGACCTGGATGTCGTGGACGAAGGTGGAGGGAAGGTCGCCCAGGACCTTCCAGCTTTCCCCGGCGTCGGTGGAGACGTAGACGCCGATGTCCGTCCCGGCGTAAAGGACCCTTGGGTTGAAGGGATCCTCCCGGATGACGTTCACCGGCCCCAGCGGGATGCCCTTGGTGATGTCCTTCCAGGTCTTTCCATAGTCCGTGGATTTCCAGAGGTAGGCCGTGAAATCGTCGTCCCTCTTTCCGTTCTGGGCGGCATAGACCGTCCCCATCGCCGCGCGGGAGGCCTCGACGCAGGAGATCCACTTGCCCGGGACCAGTCCCTTGGTGATCTCCCTCCAGGTCCGGCCGCCGTCCTTGGTTCGATGGAGCCGGCCGTCGTCGGTTCCGGCGTAGACCAGTCCGTATTTCAGGGGGGATTCGGAGATGGAGAAGATCGTCTGGTAGGGGATGTCCCCCGATTTCGCGGGATCGTTCCAGGTGAGGTCCGGGCTGATCCGGGTCCACGTGTCCCCCCTGTCCAGGGACCGGAAGAGATACTGGGCCCCGAAATACAGGATGCGCGGGTTGTGGGGGGAAAGGATGAAGGGGGCGAGCCACTGTCTCCTCAAGGGCGGTTGGTCCTCGTAGAGGCGGGGAACGATGAGTTTTCTCTTCCCCCTTTTCCCCTTGGAGAGATCGGTCCTGGTGATCTTTCCGTAGAACCCGGCGGAGTAGACGATGTCGGGGTGATCCGGGTCCACGGCATGCCGGCTTCCCTCTCCGCCGGGGGCCCGTTCGAATTCCACAGCCGGGATCCGGTTTCTCCCCCTGGAGAGGTCCACCACGCCCCGCATGCTTCCCTGGTCCTGGACCGACCCGTAGACGTGGAAAGGCGTTTCCATGTCCAGGGCCAGGTCGAAGAACTGGGCGGCGTGGATTCCGCGGGTCCAGGACTTCCAGTGCCGGCCCCCGTCGTAGGACACGCTTACGCCCCCGTCGTTGGTGTTCACCAGGTAGTTGGAGTTGTCCGGGTCGATCCAGAGGCCGTGGTGGTCGCCGTGCATGCCCCGGAGCCGGCGGAAGGTCTTTCCCCCGTCGGTGGAGACATTGAGGCCGAGCCCCATGGTGTAGACCTTGTTCTCGTCGTTGGGGTCCACCCGGATCTGGCCGAAGACCCAGCCGTAGGTGGCGGAGTGGCGGAACATGTAGGCCTTCATCCTTTTGGTCTTCCCGCTCACCTGCCTCCAGGAGGCTCCCGCGTCGTCGGAGCGGAAGACCAGGGCGCCCCGGATCGCCTTCTTCCTCTTCCTCCCGTAGGCATCCGTTCCCGAGGGGCCCGCGGGTTCGTAGTCGTCCACGAAGGCGTAGAGCACGCGGGGGTTGGACCGGGCGATGTCGATCCCGATCCTGCCCCTGTATTTCGCCGGAGGCAGGCCCTTGTTGGCGGGCTTCCATGTGCGCCCACCGTCGGCGGTCTTGTAGATTCCGCTTCCCTTGTAATCAGGCTCGTTCCTGGGATCGTTCCACTTCTTCCGGATCCTCTGCCAGAAGGCGGCGTAGAGGACCTGGTGGTCGGAGGGATCCATCACCAGGTCGATGGCCCCGGTCATGTCGTCCACGTAGAGGACCTGCTTCCACGTCTTCCCGCCGTCGGTGGTCTTGAAGACTCCCCGGTCCGGGTTGGGGGTCCACTCGTGTCCCGAGGCGGCCGCGTAGACCGTGTCCGGGCTGGAGGGATCGATGACGATCCGCGCGATGGTATAGGTTTCGGCCAGGCCCATGTGCTTCCATGTCTTCCCGCCGTCGGTGGACTTGTAGATCCCGCAGCCGGCCATGGAACTGCGGAAGATGTTGGCCTCGCCGGTCCCCACCCAGACCACGTCGGGGTCGCCCGGCTCCAGAGCGATGTCGCCGATCGAGGTGGACGCGGCGTCCTGGAAGACGGGCTCCCATGTGGTGCCCTCGTTTACGGTCTTCCAGACTCCACCGGAGGCTGTGGCGGCGTAGATGGTGTAGTTCTTCCCCTTGGGGGCCGCCACGGCGATGTCCGTGGCCCTTCCCCCGATGTTGAGGGGCCCCACGAACTGCCAGTGCAGGCCCTTGTAGGGGGACCTCTTCTTCCATGCCTGGTGGAGGGCGAATCGCTCCAGCCTGGTCTTGCCGTCCTTCACGGGGAAAGGCCCCTGGGCGGTAG
>CAYQBW010000611.1:0-2349 GCA_964415725.1 uncultured Planctomycetia bacterium | reverse complement strand
CCATACCCCTCGAGGCCCCCACCCGTGCGCGGTGAGAACCCAGGCGAGGGGAACGGTCACCAAAAGCAGGCGCACGGAAGTGATCGCCAGGTAGGGAAGGCCCAGGCCCAACCCCTGGAGCAACCTCCCCGAGGTCACGCCCAGGGCCATGAGGGGATAAGAGAAGACCATCCAGCCCAGGTAGACCTTTCCCGCCTCGATCACCCGGGGATCGTCGCAGAAGAGCCGCAAGGACCAGGGAGCCGAAAGCCAGGCCGAAACTCCCGTGAGAACCGCGAGGAACACGGCCCAGCCATAGGTGAAGAGGGTGACCCGCTTGACCAGGTCCATCCTTCCGGCGCCCCGGAACATGCCCGCCACGGTGACCAGCGCCCCGGCAAGACCGAAAACGGGGATCACCACCAGCATGTCCACCTTGGTGCCCGCCCCGTACCCGGCCACCACCAGGTCGCCGAAAGGCTTGAGGATGCGGATCACAAGCCCGAAGCTCGCCCCCATGATCCCCTGGGCCAGGGCCGTGGGCCCCCCAACCCGGAGGATGGCGTACAAGGCATTCCCCGAGGGGGCCAGGGAACCCCGCCGAAAACGGACGTAGGTCCGCCTCCTCACGAAAAGGATCCAGAGATAGGCCAAAAACCCTGCCGTCTGGGCGGCCACCGTGGCCAGGGCGGCCCCGGCCACGCCCATTCCCAGGGTGGGCACCCAACGGAACCACCGGGAAAGCCCTTCCACGGGCCAGGGAAACTGGACGGCGCCCCGGAAGATGAAAACCGGGTCCAGGAAGAGGTTGAGCAGGAGAGCCCCCGACATGACCAGCATGGGGGTTCGAGCGTCTCCCTCCCCGGTGAGGAAACACCGCATGAAGACAGAGAGAAAGAAGACCGGGGCCCCGTAGAAGAGGACCCGCAGGTAGTCCCAAGCCAGGCGCCGGCCCTCCCCCTGGGCTCCCAGAAGGGCGGGGAGCCTCTCTCCAAGAAGGAGCCCTGTTGCCGTGTAGAGCAAACCCAACAGAAGCCCCACCGCCAGGGCCGTGGAAGCCACCCGGTCGGCCTCTTCCCGCCTGCCCGCCCCGGCGGCCCGGGCGATGGCCGAAGTGGCGCCCGACCCAAGCCCGGCGGTCAGGGCGATCATGATGAAGAAGACCGGGACAGCCCGGGTCTGGGCGGCCAGGGCCACAGGGCCGAGTCTTCCCACGAAGGCCGTGTCCACGACGGAATAGAAGGTGTGGACCAGAAGCCCGGCCATGGCGGGAAGGGCCATCCGCCAAACGGCGAGCCTGGGGGCGGCGAGGAACAGGGGAAGGCGCTTGGCCCTCTCCTTCCCTGTGGCGGCGCCGGGGGGCTCCTGGAGGCCTCCCGGGGGAAATTCGGCCTGGGGTTCGACTTCAGACAATCAAGCAACCTATGGCCGCTGTGTCCACGATGTCCTGGACCGAGCATCCCCTGGAAAGGTCCAGGAAGGGCCTCCGGAACCCCTGGACCACGGGCCCGATGGCCTTGGCCCCGCCGATTCTCTGGGCGATCTTGTAGCCGATGTTGGCGGCGTCCAGGTCGGGAAAGATGAAGACGTTGGCCTTGCCCGCCACGGGGCTCCCCGGGGCCTTCCTCTCCCCCACGGAGGGATCGTAGGCGGCGTCGAACTGGAGCTCGCCGTCCACCGTCAACGCGGGAGCCTTCTCCCGGACCAGGTCCAGGGCGCGGAGGACCTTGTCCACGTCTTCGTGGGAGGCGCTCCCCTTGGTGGAAAAGGAGAGCATGGCCACGAGAGGTTTTTCGCCGATCAGCATTTCATGGGTCTTGGCCGAGGCGATGGCGATGGAGGCGAGTTGTTCCGGATCGGGATTGGGAACGACGGCGCAATCGGCGAAGGTCACGGGCCTCCCCCCGGGCAGGACCATGAGGAACATGCTTGAGACGATCCTGGTTCCCTCGGCCAGGCCCACCAGGTGGATTCCGGCCCGGAGCACGTCGGCCGTGGGAGAGGCCGACCCCCCCACGGAGAGATCGGCCGCCCCGGTCCTCACCATGGCGGCGGCGTAGAAGAGAGGCTTCTTCACCGTCTCCCGGGCCTGGTCCAGGGTGACGCCCTTGTGCTTGCGGGCCTCGAAGTAGAGCCGGGCGAACTCTTCCAGGTCCGCCGAAGTCTCCGGGTCGATCACCTCGGCCCCTTCCGGCGCCGGGAGGGCGGGCTTCCCCAGGAGGACGACCTTGCAGATTCCTTCCCGGAGCAGCCTTTCCGCCGCCTGCACGACCCTTTCATCGTGGGACTCGGGGAGAACGACCGTCCTGCCCAGAGTAGCCGCCTTTTTCCGGAAACCTTCCAGGATGTCCATGGCCCAAGCTCCTGTTC
>CAYQBW010000610.1:0-2358 GCA_964415725.1 uncultured Planctomycetia bacterium | reverse complement strand
TCCAGGGGAAGAGGACCTGGCGGGAAACGTTGAAGAAGACCCGGGAATCCACGAGCTGGCGAAGGCCGGCCGTCCCGAGCAGGAGATCCGGGTCTCCGTCCGCGTCCAGGTCCCCCAGGGCCAGGCCGGTGACGTAGTGTTCCCATCCTCCGTATCCGCCAAAGGAAAGGAGCTTGAAGGACCCCCCGCCCTGGTTCATGAAGAACGTCACGTTCCATCCGGAGGGCGCGCCGACCAGGTCCAGGAGGCCGTCGCCGTCCAGGTCGCCCGCCGCCACGAAGGCGCCGGAGGTGAAACCGGTAAGAAGGCTGGCGGAAAAAAGCCCCTTGCCGTCATTGACCAGCATGTAGGCACTGCGGTGTTCCCTGGTGAGGACCAGGTCCTGGTCTCCGTCGCCGTCCAGGTCCGCCGCCAGGGCGTCCCAACCGAGGCCGTTCACCTTGGGCAGGGAAGTGGATGTGACGTCGGTGAACCGGCCCTTTCCGTTGTTGGAATATAAAGTGCAGGCAGGGTAGTAATTGGCGGCGAAGAGATCCAGGTCGCCGTCGCCGTCGGCGTCCAGGAGGACCAGCTTGTGGGTCCGGGCGTTGAGCTTGGGGAGCGAGGCCGAGGCGTCCTTGAACTTCCCCTTCCCGTCGTTGAGAAAGAGGTTTTTGCCGGGGTCGGCCCCTTCCAGGAGGTCCAGGTCGCCGTCGCCGTCCACGTCCCCCAGGACCATGGAATCAATGATTCCCCGAGTGGAGGGAAGACGGGCGGCCGTCGCGTCCTTGAACCTGCCCTTGCCGTCATTCAGGAATAGCCAGTGCCTCTGGTATCCTCCCAGGAAGAGATCGGGGTCGCCGTCGCCGTCGGCGTCGCCCAGTGCCATGGCATGGAGAGCCGGGTTGGCGGCCTGAAAGAGGCCCAAGTCGGGCGCCTCGGTATACCAGCCCCTGCCGTCGTTGAGGTAGAGATAGACTCCCGAGTCTCCAAGCCCCATCACGTCGACGTCCCCGTCGCCGTCCACGTCCGCCAGGGCGAAAATCTTGACGGCTCTCCGGATCCTGAAGAAGGCGTGCTTCCAGGCGGGCCACCTGCCCCGGCACCCGTCGATGAAACGCCCCGTGCCGTCCCCCAAGAGCAACCTGTTCCCCAGCGGCGCCGCGACGAAGACGTCCGGGGCCCCGTTCTTGTCGGCGTCCCAGGCGGCGAGATCCTCGACCCAGACCGGCCACGGGTAAGGGAAGGCCGCCTTGGTCCGGTCCTGGAAGGTGCCTTTGCCGTTGTTTTGGAAATAAAAGAGGCCGTAGCCGCCGGCCATCAGGTCCAGGTCCTTGTCCCCGTCGAAATCGGCCAGCACAAAATCGAAGAGACCCCAAGTGGGCCCGGCGAAGGCGGATGAAGTGGTCTCCTTGAAATACCCCTTTCCATTATTGGTGTAGAGGCTCAGCCCGCTTCCTCCTCCCGAGAGGATGTCCAGGTCGCCGTCCCGGTCGAGGTCGACCATCGCCACGTCCCCTTTGCAGTCTTTCCGGGGAGAGATCCGCTGCAGGCCGGCCTGGACAAAACCCGACTTGCCCTGGTTGAGGAAAAGAGCCAGTCCACCCTGGAAAAACGTGGCCGCCAGGTCCAGGTCCCCGTCGCCGTCCACGTCGCCCAGGGCCACTTCGGAAAAATAGCCCCTGTATCGCATATCTCCCCAGGATGGCTTGGAAAAGAAGCCCTTGCCGTCGTTCAGGAGGAGGACGGAGTGATTGGGTTCCACCTGGAGAACCAGGTCCCGGTCCCCGTCCCTGTCCACGTCCCCGAAGACGAAAGCGGCGATGGTGTTGGAATGGAAGGGGATCCGGTTTTTCGTATCCTTTTTGAACCGGCCCTTGCCGTCGTTGAGGTAGAGGATGGATCCCCTTAGGACAAGGTCCAGGTCCCCGTCCCTGTCCAGGTCCTCGAGGAGAACGGGGCCGCCGGAGAGGGGAGGGAGCATGCCCCGCGGAGCGGCGGAGTAATGTCCTTCCCCGTCATTGAGGTAGAGAATGTCGTCGGCGCCGTCCCGGTTGCCCGTGACGAAGTCCACGTCCCCGTCCCCGTCCACGTCCCCCCAGGCGGTCCAGGCCGTGGGGTTTTCCACTGCAGGAAGGTGGGTCCGCCCCAGGGCGCGGAAAAGAGGAGGGGAGGCCTGGGCGGGAAGGGTGGCGCAGAGACAGAAAACGAAAGGGAAGAGGAAGATCCATGGTTTTTCCCGATTCATGAGGCACTCCTTTCCAAGAAAGGATTGATTTTAACCCATCCCAGCGGGAAGGAATACCCCCCCCATGACCGACGTCCGGCGTAGGGGACGCCCGAGGGACGGCGTAGGGGACGCCCGAGGGACGGCGTAGG
>CAYQBW010000609.1:0-2359 GCA_964415725.1 uncultured Planctomycetia bacterium | reverse complement strand
CCCCCCCTGTTCCAGGTTCCCCGCCGGGATCTCCACTCTTGTAGTCTCGGTCGCGACAGCATCGCTCCCGCCAGGGAGGCCGTCATCCAGGAGGCGAAGGCCCCGGCCAGCATGGCCCGGAGTCCCAGGCGGGCCAGGTCCGATTTACGGGAGGGCGCGATCCCCCCGATGCCCCCGAGCTGGATCCCGATGGACCCGAAATTCGCGAACCCGCAAAGAGCGTAGGTGGCGATGAGGAAGGAGCGCTCCGAGAGGGCGTGCCGGAAGGCCGGCTCCGTGAGCCGGCTGTAGGCCACCAACTCGTTTGCGGCGATCTTCGTCCCCAGAAGCCCTCCCACCTTGGGCACCTCGGCCCAGGGGACTCCCATCATGGCGGCGAAAGGCGCGAAGACCCAGCCCAGGACCCGCTCCAGGGAGAGCTGGATCCCCGCCTCCCGGCCCACCCATCCCAGCCCGGCGTTCAGGACGGCCAGGATTCCCAGGAAGGCGATGAGCATGGCCCCCACGTTGAGGGCCAACTGGAGCCCCATGAGGGCGCCGTTGGCGGCGGCCTCCACCACGTTGGCCGAAGTCCGGGGCACGGCGGCCTTGAGGGTCCCCTTGGTGACGGACTCCTCCGTCTCGGGAACCATGACCTTGGCCATGACCAGGGCTGCGGGGGCGCTCATCACGCTCGCCACCAGCAGGTGGCCCGCCGGAACGCCGAAGCCCACGTACATGGCGAAGACCCCCCCCGCGATGGTGGCGAACCCCCCGGTCATCACGGCCATCAGCTCGCTTTCGGTCATCTTCTCCACGAAGGGCTGGACCAGGAGGGGGGCCTCGGTCTGGCCCACGAAGATGTTCGCCGCCGCCGAGAGGGTCTCCCCGCCGGATGTGCCCATGGTCTTGGCCATGACCCAGGCGAAGGCCTTGACCACGGCCTGCATGATCCCCAGGTGGTAGAGGACGGCCATGAAGGAGGAGAAGAAGATGATCGTGGGAAGGACCATGAAGGCCATGACGAAACCGTAGGGCTTGAAACCGGCGTTGGCCGGGTCGCCCAGGCCCCCGAAGACGAAGACGCTTCCCCGGAGGGAGAGGTCCAGGAAGTCCTTTACGCCCCGGGAGAATTCCTGGAGGGCCTCCCTCCCGGCGATCCACCAGAGGAAGACCAGGCCCAGGGCCACCTGGAGCCCCACGCCCCAGAGCACGACCCTCCAGGGAAAGAGGCGCCGTTTCTTGGAGAGAAGCCAGGCCAGGAAGACCAGGACCAGGAGCCCCAGGGCGGCCCGTCCCCTCTCTTCCAGGGCCACACCTGCGATCAAAGACCTCCCTCCACGCGGTTGAGGACCCACCTCTCGTGGGTGATCCCCTCGAAATTGAGCTGGATCGCCTCCATGACCCGGGCCTGGGCCCTCCGGGCCGCCCCCTCAGTGCGGGCGTGGATTTCGAAGAAAGGCTCTCCCTTGGAGACGGATTCTCCCACCTTCTTGAGAAGGACCACGCCGCAGGCCGGGTCCACCGGGTCGGTCCATCGCTTCCGTCCCGCCCCGAGATCCACCACGGCCAGGCCCACCTCCTTGGCGTGAATTCCCGTCACGTATCCTTCCTGGTCCGCCCTGGTCTTGACCACCACGGGCGCCCTGGGAAGGAGGCTGGGGTCCTCCACCACCCGGGGATCCCCGCCCTGGGCCTCCACCATGGCCCGGAACTTCTCCAGCCCCTTGCCCCGGGCCAGGACCCTTTCGAGCATCTCCCGGCCCCGGGCCACGTCCTCGGCCAGCCCTCCCTGGACCAGGAGTTCCGCCCCGAGAGAGAAGACCAGGGCCTTGAGATCCTGGGTGCCTCCTCCCTTGAGAAACTCCAGGGCCTCCCGGACCTCCAGGGCGTTCCCAACGGTCCGCCCCAGGGGTTCGTCCATGGAGGTCACCAGGGCCACGGCCTTGAGCCCCAGGGCTGAGGCGGTGGTGATCATCCTGCGGGCCAGGGCCAAGGCGCTCCGCTGGTCCGGCATGAAGGCCCCTGTGCCTACCTTCACGTCCAGGACCAGGGCGTCCAGGTCCTCGGCGAGTTTCTTGGAGAGGATGCTGGCCGTGATCAAGGGGATGGAATCCACCGTCTCCGTGGCGTCCCTGGCCTGGTAGAGCCTTTTTTCCGCGGGAACGAATTCATCCGTGGCCCCCGCGATGAAGAGGCCCGCCTTCTCCAGGACCTTTTCCAGCTCGGAATGGCTCAGGTTCACCCGGAACCCGGGGATGGACTCCAGCTTGTCCAGGGTGCCCCCCGTGTGCAGGAGCCCCCTGGCGGAGATCATGGGCACCTGGGCCCCGCAAGCCGCCACCAGGGGCGCCAGGATCAAGGAGACCTTGTCCCCCAC
>CAYQBW010000608.1:0-2361 GCA_964415725.1 uncultured Planctomycetia bacterium | reverse complement strand
CTCCTTCCTGGTGGGAGACAAGGTGACGGACCTGCAGGCCGGGAGGCCGCCGGGTGCAGGACCATCCTCGTCCGAACCGGTTACGGGGCGAGGATTACTCCCGGGGAACTCCAGGCCGCGGGAATCACTCCCTTTCTCACCGCCTCCGACCTCCTGGAAGCGGTCCGGACCTGCCTCCCCCTCCTGGCGGAAGAAGGAAAAGGATGACCCTCTCTCCCCAAGGAGACCCCCTTCCCTCCGTGGTCCAGGTGACCCCCGTCTACCCCCCTTACGGGGGGGGAATGGGGCGGGTGGCCTTCGAGTACGCGGGACGATTGCTCCGACGAGGTTACCCGGTCCGCGTGGTGACCCCCCGCCCGGCGGGCCCCGGGGAGGCCCATCCGCCGCACGTCCGCCTCGTCCGGCCCCTTCTCCGGGCGGGCCTGGGCGCCTTCCTTCCGGGCCTTCCTTTTCTTTTGAAGGGATTCGAGGTGGTCCACCTCCATTACCCCTTTTTCGGCGGCGCCCTCCCGGCCGCCCTGGCCCGGGGCCCGGCCCTGGTGACGACCTACCACATGGATCCCCTGGCCCCGGGGCTCAAGGGCCTGGTCTTCAAGCTCTCCTCCCGGCTGGCCCTGCCCTTCCTGGTCAGGCGGTCCCGGAGAATCCTGGTGAGTTCCCTGGACTACGCCCGCGCCTCCGCCCTCTGGCGCCTGGCCGGGGAAAAGGGCAGGGAGAAAATCGAGGAGCATCCTCTCGGCGTGGACATCGATCGTTTCCATCCCGGCGAGACCCAATCTTCAGAAGAGAGGACAAGGGCGGTCCTCTTCGTGGGCTCCCTGGACCGGGCCCACTACTTCAAGGGCCTGGAGGGATTGCTTCGGGCCCTGGCCGGCGTGGAGGACCTGCCCTGGCGCCTGGACGTCGTGGGGGCGGGGGAATTGCTGGACCGCTACAGGGAAGCCGCCCGGGAGCTGGGAATCGGCGAAAGGGTGCGTTTTCTCGGGAAGGTGAGCGACCGGGAACTTCCCCGCCTCTACAGGGAGGCCTGCCTCCATTGCATGCCCTCCACGGGACGCTCCGAGGCCTTCGGTCTCGTGGCCCTGGAGGCCGCCGCCAGCGGGATCCCCACGGTGGCCTCGGACCTGCCCGGGGTGCGGACCGTGGTGGAAAGGGGAATTACGGGCCTCCTGGTCCCACCGGGCGATGTATCCGCCCTGCGGAACGCCCTGGCTGAGCTTCTTTCCGACCCGGAACGGGCGGCACGCATGGGAAGGGCCGCCCGCAGGAGGGCGGAGCGTTTCTTCTCCTGGGAGAAATGCGTGGACGAGCTGGAAAGACTCTACAAGGAAATCGCACGGCGCCCGGAGGAACCTACCCGGACTTCTTCCTCTCCACCGCCTTCCTGAGGACCTCCAGGAACCGCCGCCCCTGGACCTTCCAGTTGAACTCCTCCTCCACCCTCCGCCTCCCCTTCTCTCCCAGGGCGATAAAGGGCGCCGGCGTTTTCGCGTATTCCTCCAGGAAGCCTTCCAGTTCCAGGGAATCGCGGTAGAGCAGGCATCCGCCGATCTCCCTGATTTCACGCGTTGGAGCGGCCAGGACGGGGAGGCCGCGCTCCCAGTAATCGAAGAGCTTCAAGGGCGAGGCCGCGTCCGTGAGGGCGTCCACGTGGAAAGGCACGATCCCCAGGTCGTTCTCTTCCAGGAGGTCCGGCACCTTCCCGAAGGGCACGGGCCCGAGAAAACGGATCCTGCCGCGCGGAATCGAGGGATCCCGGAGTTTTTTCCTCAACCGCCCCTCCCCGGCCACGGTGAAGACGGCGACATCCGACCTGCGGGCGACTTCCAGGATCGGGTCCAGGTCCACCCACGGCTCCAGGGCGCCCGCGAAGACCACCCTGACCGGGGTTCTCGGCGGCCGTTTCCGCTCCGGTGGAGAAGCCCCCAGGACCGCGGCGTTGGGGATCCAGGCGCATCCCGGGTGCAGGGGCTCGAACTCCTCCACCAGGTCCCGGGAGCAGCAGGTGACCCCGTCCGCCGATCCCGCCGCCCGGCGGACGAAGGCCCTGTGGAGGACCTGGAGCAAGGGATTCTTCTCGAAGAGGTAGATCCGGTCGGACAGGTCCAAAAGGACGGCGGCTCCTTTTTTCCGGGCCTTTTTCCTGGCAAGGACGGTCCCCCCCCGTCGAAGACCACGAGGGCGTCGATCTCTTCGCGGGAGAGAACGCTCCCGGCGGCGGCCCCCTGGAGCAGTTCCCGCCGGAGGACTCTCATGAAAAAGTTTCCCCGGGCGACGGGGAGAGGGTAGATCCGGAAGTCCCGGTGGCGGCAGTAAGGGTTGCGGGGAGTTCCCTCCACGGCGCCTTCCACGGGAGGCTCG
>CAYQBW010000607.1:0-2362 GCA_964415725.1 uncultured Planctomycetia bacterium | reverse complement strand
GGTTCGAAGATCCCAACGGGGCAGGAGAGGTAGAACTTGAACAGGAAGGGGCGGCCGTCCCGCCCCCGGGCGGGCAGGAAAAGGGCGTCGTGGGATTGGAAAGGCTGGGCCTGGAGGGGCTCCAGCCCGAGTTCGTCCAGGCATTCCAGCACCTGGGCCGTCTCGGGAGAGGCGGGTTTTCTGGGGGGCCTGGCCGGCCTCCGCAGCCCCGGCCCCGCGGCTCCCGCCTTTTTACCCCATGATCCTTCCATCACGCTCCTCCAGGCGCGTCCCGAACGCTCCCGCTTTTCATCCTCCGTGCCTTGCCTCCGTCCCCCCTGAAACGGGGGAGATGAGCCCGGGTTTCCTGATACGGCGAAAACCGGAGGTGCGGGAGGGGGCAAGGTGAAGAAAGAAAAGGAGTCCGGATTTCATGGGCATCCCCCGGGTCGAGCCGTCTCTGGTCTATTCTTCGGCTCGGCGCTCCGGGGGAATGAACGGGGAAGCTAGACCTTTTCCCTTCCCAGGCGGAAGGCCTTGAGGTTGATCTCCTGGGTCCCCTTGGGCACCCGGTTGAGGATGGCGTTCTCCGCGGCCTCCTGGCTTACCACGCCGGTGATCTTGGTGATCACCCCCAGGGCGACCATGTTGGCCACGATGCTCTTGCCCACCTCCTCGCGGGCCGTCCGCAGGATGGGGACCTTGACGACCTTGAAGTCGCCTTCGGGGATGTGGTGGACGGAGTCGCTGTCCACCACCAGCACCCCGCCGGGCTTGAGGTTGCCGATATACTTGTCCACCGATTCCTGGGTAAGGGCCAGGAGGATGTCCAGGTTCATGGCCTTGGGGTAGTCGATCTCCCCGTCGGAGATGATCACGTCCGAGCGGCTGGCGCCGCCCCGGGCCTCGGGGCCGTAGGACTGGCTCTGGGTCGCGTTCTTGCCGTCATACAGGGCGGCCGCCTCGGCCAGGATCTTTCCCGCCAGGACCAGGCCCTGGCCGCCCTCTCCACTCAGGCGGATTTCGTAACGCTCTGTCATGGGTGGATCCCTTTCAGCTTCCCTGGACTTTTTCGCAGAGTTTGAGATACTGTTCCACGTATTCGGGGCGGTCCGTGTCGGCCAGGACGCCCGTCGTGAACTTGCCCTTCAACTCCTCCGGTGTCATGTCCTTGGCCTTGGAGAAGGGAACGGCCCCCTTCTTCATGAACTCCATCAGCTCGAAAGGATGGGGCATCTTGTTGCGCCTGCCGAAGGCGATGGGGCACTGGCTCAGGACCTCCACCAGGGAGAAACCTTTCTTCTGCAGGGCCTGCTCGATGAGCTTGTCCAGCTGGGGGGTATGGAAGACCGTGGTCCGGCCCACGAAGGACGCCCCCGCCGCCGCGGCGAGTTGGGCGATGTCGAAAGGCGGGTCGATGGAGCCGTAGGGGGCCGTTGTGGCCCGCATGCCCTCGGGGGTGGTGGGGGAGACCTGGCCGCCCGTCATGCCGTAGATGTAGTTGTTGAAAACAAGGACGGTGATATCGATGTTGCGGCGGCAGGCGTGGATCAGGTGGTTCCCTCCGATGGCCGCGGCGTCGCCGTCGCCCGTGACCACCACGACGTGGAGGTGGGGCTTGGTGAGCTTGATCCCCGTGGCGAAGGCGATGGCCCTGCCGTGGGTGGTGTGGAGGGTATTGAAGTCCAGGTAACCCGGGGCCCGGCTGGAGCAGCCGATCCCTGAGATGAGGGCCACGTCCTCCTTGTGGATTCCCAGTTTTCTCAGGGTGCGGAGGAAAGACTGGACGATGATCCCGTGGCCGCAGCCGGGGCACCAGATGAAGGGAAACTTGGAGAGCCGCAGGTAGTCGGAATAGGGGGTAACGGGTTGGGTCTGGTTCATCCCAGCACCTCCTTGATCTTGGCAAGGATCGCCGTGGGCGGAAGGGGCTCGCCGTCCACCCTTCCCAGCTTGTGCACCTTGGACCGGTCCTGGAGGGCCCATTCCACTTCGTGGGCCATCATGCCCAGGTTGAGTTCGGGGACCAGGACGGCCCGAACGTCTCTGGCGGCCTCCACGAGTTCCTTGTCAGGGAAGGGCCAGAGAACGGTGGGGCGGAAGAGCCCCACGGGAAGGCCTTCGGCCCGGGCCATCCGGACGGCCTCCCGGGCCGACCGGGAGGCGGAGCCGTAGGCGAAGACCAGCACCTGGGCTCCTTCCATGCTCTCCGTCTGCACGTCCACGATCTCGTCCCGGTAACGGTCGATCTTCCGGTTGATCCGGCGGAGAAGGCGGTCGATCTCCTGGGAGTCGTTGGTGGGAAAACCTGTCTCGTCGTGGGCCAGGCCGGTCACGTGGAAGCGGTATCCTTCGCCGTAGACCGCCATGGGGGGAATATCCG
>CAYQBW010000606.1:0-2368 GCA_964415725.1 uncultured Planctomycetia bacterium | reverse complement strand
CTCCTTGCCGTCCCGGAGAAGGGGCGGGAAATGGGTCATCACGATCAATTCCCGCCCGCCGAGTCTCTCCGCCGCTTCCAGGGAGAGCCGGAGCCTTCCCGCCTCCCGGGCCAGAATTTTCTCGTCCTGCCCGGTGAAACCCGGCGCGCCGGGAAAATTCCAGCCCCTCGAGCCGGCCACGACCCAGCCCTCTCCCAGAGAAAGGGCGTCGTTTTGGAGGATCCGCACCGAAGGGGGGAGGATCCGCTCCACCTTGGCCCGGCTGGTCCACCAATGGGCGTGGTTTCCCTTGATCAGGACCTTCTTTCCCGGGAGGCCTTCCAGGAATTCCAGGTCCGGCAAAACCTCCTGGAGTTTCATGGCCCAGGAGAGGTCCCCCGCCACGAGAACCCAGTCCTCCTCCTCCACCACCTCCCGCCAGTTCTTTTCGATCTTCCGGGGATGGTCCTCCCAGGCGGGCCCGAAGACATCCATGGGCTTGGGCCGGGCCAGGGAGAGGTGAAGGTCGCTCAGGGCGTAGATCCGCACCCTCTCCCGCTTTCCTCCCGGCCGGCTTTCACCTGGCCTTGGCGACCTTCTTGAGGGGCTTCAGGACGAACTTGTTGAGAGCCTTTTCCGTCTTTTCGATCCGGTCGGCCCAGGCCTTCAACTTCTTCTCCCAGGCTTCCACCTTCCTTCGCAGGCCCCGTTTCACCCTGGCCTGCTTCTTGAGCCGGGCCAGGGCCTTCTGCTGCTGGTCCAGCTTGTCCATCTCGAAAAGAAGTTTCCGCATCTTCGCCACGTAGGAAGTGAGGCTGGTCTTGTAGTCCTTGCGGGAAACAGCCTTCATGGCCGAGAAGAGGGTGCTCGCCTTGATCCTTTTGCCTTCCAGTTTCTTGACCATGGACCGGTCCCGGCTTACCAGGACGCAGCGGGGAAGTTTCTTCCCCTTGAGGAGAGAGTAGAGGGGGTGCCCCTCGGTGAGGGCGTCTCCGTCCAGGCGCATACAATCGAAGAACTTCGCGCCCAGCCCGATCCTCTCGTCCTTGAGAACCGTCTTCTCCACGTAGTTCATGATCCGCTTGGCGGATTCCCGCCTCGTCGTGAGGAAGACGAAGAGAGGCTTGGACCAGGCCTCGCCGGCCCGGACCGCTTTCCCCCCGCCCTTTGGGCTCCGGCGGCTGCCCCCGCCGGTCCGGGGAGCCTCCTCGCCTCCCGGAAGACCCGTAAGACCGCCCCACTTGATCCGAAGCCGCGCCGACCCGGCGCCGCAATGACCGGCCGCTCACTGGCAGGAGGCCCGCCCCCCGAAAAAGGCCAGGGCCAGGGGAAGGACCGACGCGACCGCCCAGAACCGCTTGTTCTTCATGGATTCGCTCCGCTTTCCTTTCCCGGGGACAAGGCCGTCCCGGGGAAAAGAGGACTCATCTTTCCTGCTTTCCACTCCATGGAAAAGACTGGAGTATGCTAACAGATACGAGGGGGCCCGGCACCGGGCCCGGCCTGTTTTTCCTTTTTTTCCCTCTATCGGCCCCTTCCAGGACCGGGAACGAACTCGACCTTGACCGCCCCGAAAAGATCCATCCCTTCCCGCCTCCTCCCGGCGGCTCTCCTGGTCCTGGCCGGGGCCCTCCGGTTCTCCCACCTGGCCTTCCACCTCTCTTCCCCCCTGGGAAGGGTGGAAGAAGTCTTCCAGTACAGCGATCTCCACGCCTTCGCCCAGTGGGGCAAGAAGATCGCCGCCGGGGACCTCCTCTGCCGGGACACCTACCACCCCTACATGGACTGGATGAAGGAGATCGCCCCCCTGGAGAAATTCGAGTCCTGGTGGGGAGGCAAAGAGATCTACCACCAGGCGCCCCTCTACGCCTACCTGGCCGGCTTGAGTTACGCCCTGGCGGGAACGCCCGTTCCCCTCTTCGTCCTCCAGGTCATCCTCTCCATCCTGGCCGTGTGGGTCCTCTTCCTCCTGGGAAGAAGGCTCGCCGGGAGGGAAGCGGGCCTTTGGGCCGCCCTTCTCGCCGCCCTCTTCGCCCCGGCGATCGTCCTGGACGCCGTCCTTCTGCGGGCCTCCCTCATCGGGTCTCTCACGGTCTTCTCGGTCTACCTCCTCCTCAGGCTGGCCGGCGGGCCTTCTCCCGGGCGGGCTTTTCTTACGGGCATGCTTCTCGGGCTCGGGGTCCTTCTCAAGCCCACATGGATCCTCCTCGCTCTCCTCGGGGCGGGAGCCTTTCTCCTGGCCCGCCCCCCCGGAACCTGGAAGAAAGGGCTCCTTCCTTTGGCTGGAGGGGCCTTCCTGGTCCTCCTTCCCCTTCCGGCGAGAAACCTGGCCGTGGGGGCGCCGGTCTTCTCCCTTTCCACGAGGGGCCCGGAGACGGCCCTCCAGAAC
>CAYQBW010000605.1:0-2372 GCA_964415725.1 uncultured Planctomycetia bacterium | reverse complement strand
GGAAGGAACCGGCCATGAGGAAGAGCAGAAACAAGGTCCCCAGGTAGGCCAGGGCGTTGGGAAGGCGGGCGGCCCACTCGTTCTTTCCGAAGATCTCCATGGAGGCCGCCACGGCCCAGTAAGTGAGGGGGGGCTTGGCGAAATGGGGGTGTTCGTGGTGAAGGCGGGGAACGATCCAGTCGCCGCTCTCCATCATGTTGAGGGCGACGGCCGTATACCGTCCTTCGTCGGGATCCCACACGTGGCGGGAGCCCTGGAAGGCGAAGGCGAAGACGAGCGCGCAAAGGATCCAAAGGCCCGCTTTGGGGAGCTTTCCTGCCATGTCATCCAACAAGAAGTCAGCGCTTTCCTTGAAAAGCGGCAGCGATCTCCTTGTCCATTCGGCAAGCCTTTTCAAGCTCGGGATGTTCCGCCAGGAGTTCCCGGAGAACCTTGACGGACAGCCGGCTCCTGCGGACGGCCCGGATCAGGTCCCGCTTCTTCCCCATCCGCAGGTAGCAGAGGAAGAGCTGGGCCCAGGTCCCGGGCTCGGGCCTGGTCCTGGTCCCGCAAAGCTGGATGGCCCGGTTGTAGTCCGAGGCGGCCTTGGAGTAGAGGCCGAGGTTGAAATATACGTCTCCACGGTTGACCCAGGCGAAGGGCACGCCGGGATTCTTCCGGAGAAAACGTTCCGCCGGGTCCAGGACGATCCTCCTGGCCGACTTGTCCCCAAGGGCGTTGAGGGTGTAGGCGCCCTGGCGGCGCAGGGGCTCCGGGGTGAGGGGATCGGCGACGAGTTTCTTCAGGAGGGCCAGGACCTCCTTGTTCCCTTTTTCCGCCGTCCGTCCCAGGACCTCCAGGGCCCTTTGCCTGAGGGCGAGGCTGAACCCGCCCCCCGAGGCCAGGCGGGCCGCGAAAAGGGCGGCCTTGGGATTTCCCTTTCCCAGTTTTTCCACGAGGTCCAAAAGGAGGGAGAGGTTCCTCTCGCTGGTTTCGCCGCCGTAGGAGGCGAGGATCTTGTCCAGGTCTTCCGGGCGGCCGAGAAGAGCCAGGCTCTTCAAGAGCGCTTTCCTGAGAACCGGTTCCGGGCGGCCGAGAAGAGCCAAAAGGGGCGCCCGCGCCTCCCGGGCGCCCAGTTTCCCCAGGGCCAGGACCGCCGCCGCCACCACCGGGGGGTCGGGATCCTTCAAGGCTTCCAGCAGGGGAGCCACCGCTTCCTTCCGGCCCGAGGCGCCGAGCAGGCGGGCCGCCACGGAACGTCCCAGGGGGCTCCCTTCCCGGAGAAGACGCACCAGCCGGGGAAGGAAAGGTGCGAGTCCCATCTTCTCCAGGACGCGGCCGGCGTTCTCCGCCAGGTTCCGGGCCCGATCGTCCCTCCGCTTGGGATCCAGGAGGGGAAAGAGGAGAGGGGCCAGGTCGCTTCCCCGGGAGGCCAGGGCGGAGACGGCCCGGTCCACGAACTCCCGGTTCTCCTTCCAGGAGAGGGAGAGATCGGGCTTGTAACGCTTCAGGAGGGCCTTGCCGGCCTTCAAGGCGGCGGCCGCCCTCTTCCCGGCAAGTCGGACCAGGTCCTCCAAGGTGCGGGGCGGGGACTGGGCCCGCCCGGGGAAGGCCGGGGCTAGAAGGAACACCCACACCCAAAGGAGGCGCGCCGGACTCATTCCTCCCTTATCCCACACCCTTCCCGCTGGTTCCAGAAGGGAGGGGACGGCTTTTCCGGAAGAGCCGGGACAGGCGCCGCCGTTCCTTGAAGACATAGTCCCACATGTTGGAAGTGGATCGGCTTTCCCCGGGGGAGGGGGAAAGGGAAAAGATCTACTCCTCTGCTGCCGGCCGGGAACGGCGGGCAAAGGCCCGGCTGGGGTCAGCCCTTGAGGCTCAGGCCGAACTTGTCCAGTTTCTGCTTGACTTCGTTCAAGGATGTCTGGCCGAAGTTGGGGCAGGCCAGGAGTTCGGCCTCGGTCTTCTCGCAGAGATCCCCAAGGGTCTGGATCTTCAAGACCTCCATGGCCTTCATGGCCCGGGTGGAGAGTTCCAGCTTGGAGACGGGAAGGGACCTTTCGTCTCCCCGGTCCTCTCCTCCCGCCCCGCCCTCCAGGGAGAAGGCCTCTTTTTTCCCCATACCCAGCTTCAGGCCTTTCCGGTGCAGGATCTCCTTGACCTCCATCAAGGATGTGTTTCCGAAATTTGGATAGGAGAGGAGCTCTGCTTCCGTCTTGGCCACCAGGTCTCCCAGAGTGCGGATTCCCATGTGGTCCACCAGGCAGTTCCTGGCCCTGCTGGAGAGTTCGAAATCCGAGATGGGGATCTGCAGGATCTTCTGGAACCTGTCCTCTTCCTTCTCCTGGTCTTCGTCGTAATACATGGTCCGGGAGGCGTCGGCGTCGCGGAAG
>CAYQBW010000604.1:0-2372 GCA_964415725.1 uncultured Planctomycetia bacterium | reverse complement strand
GATCCCCCAGTTGGCGCCGGCCCGGCGCCTCTACCGGGCGGCGGGCCTGGATCCCACCCGCAACCGCCCCTCCAGCGAGGCCCTGGCCCGCCGGGTCCTCAAGGGGAAATCCCTGCCACGGATCAACTCCGCCGTGGATCTTTGCAACGCCGCGGCCGTGTCCTACTTCCTGCCCATCGGCCTCTACGACCTGGACAAGCTCGAGCCTCCCCTCCGGGCCCGCCTGGGAAGGGAGGGTGAGGCCTACGAAGGCCTGGGCAAACCCGAGGTCCACCTGG
Source organism: uncultured Planctomycetia bacterium (assembly GCA_964415725.1). Taxonomy (GTDB): domain Bacteria; phylum Planctomycetota; class UBA1135; order UBA1135; family JALUZX01; genus JALUZX01. The sequence continues at coordinate 2,094 of CAYQBW010000604.1, read as the reverse complement.
CCGGCCGTTTCTGCCTGGAGGACCGGCGGGGGCCTTTCGGAAACCCCTCGTCCGATTCCAAGCGGACCAGCGTGGACGAGAACACCAGGAACCTCCTCTGGGTGATCTACGCCCCCGCCGATTACGACGAGACGGAACTGTTGGGGCACCTGGAATGGAGCGCCCGCCTCGCCCGGGAACGGGGGCTCTGCTCCGGGAGGGGCGAACCCTTCCTGGTCCCCTCCTCCGGAAAGGAAGGGAAGCGGTGAGCGGGGGGAGTGAAAATGCACCCCTGGGAAAAGAGGAGCTGGAGCGCCTCCTCCACCAGCTCTCCAACCTGGTCTCCACGATCTACGCCTTCGGGGAGCCCGCCCGGGCCACGGGCGAGGGGGCGGGCGAGGCCCTGGAGGAGATCCTCGCCGCCGGGGCCCGCCTGGAAGAGGTCCTGAAGGACCTGAAACGCGCCTTGCGCGGGGAGGGGCGGCCATGACAACCCTGGGCGCGCAAAAGGAACGAATCCGCCCCCTCGAGGGTCTGTGGGCCTTCCTCCTCCTGGCCGGGGCGGCCTTCCTGGCCTACTACCCCATGCTGGACAACGGGTTCTACATCATCGACGACCAGCGCCACCTGGCCAACGGCATGGGGTTTCCCTTTCCCAACCATTATTTCCGGGTGGGCCAGGAATGGTCCTTCCGCCTCCTCTGGAGGATCGCCGGGACCGACCCTTTTCCCTACTACCTGACGGGGCTCCTCTTCCACCTGGCGGCGAGCCTCATGACGGCGGCCCTGGCCTGGAAGATCCTGAAGAACAAGGGGGCCGCCCTGGCGGCGGGGCTGGTCTTCGCCACCCTCTACGCCCCCAGCCAGGCGGTCCTCTGGGTGGGGGCCAACCTGGGCGTCCAGTCCGTGGCCTTCGCCCTGGCCTCCCTCCTGTTCTGGACGGCCTTCCTCGAAAAGGGCGGATGGTTCCGGTGGACCGGATCCCTCGTCTTCGGGATCCTGGCCATGTGCTTCAAGGAGAGCGGGGTCAACCTCCTCCCCTTCATGCTGGTGGTCTTTCTCTGGGCCAAGGGGCCCCGGGCCCTCCTGAAGCCGAAGAACTGGATCTCCTGGATCCCGCTTGTCCTCTTCGCCGGATACGTCACCTGGCACGCCGTAACCGTCCCCGGAGGGATCGGGCTGGAGGTGAAGATGTCCGGGCCCCTTGTGCTTCTGGACCGTCTTCTCCGCTCCATCGGCCACATGCCCATTCCCCTGAATTTCCGAAGGCACAGGGCGGGTCTCCAGGTGATCGGCGTCCTCTTCCCCCTCCTTCCCTTCTTCGGCGCCTGGCTGGCCTCCCGGGCCCGGGCCGGGAAAGGGCCCCTGCCCCCGGCGGCGGGATACGCCGCCGCCGCCGTGGCGGTGGGCCTCCTTCTGGCGGGCCACGCGGCGGTCCTGCCCGTGGAAGGGGAAGCCACGGGCGAGAGGGACTACTACGACGCGGCCCCGGGGTTCGCCCTGGTTCTTGCCGTCCTCTTCTCCCAGGCCCGGGTGATCTTGGAAGAGAGAAAAAGGCTCCTCCGCGCCCTTCCCTGGCTGGGGATCCTGCTCTGGTGCGCCGTCAACGTGGCCTCCATCCACAGGGTGGAAAGGTGGAAGTACGACGCCCCTTCCAGGCACGTGCAAAGGCTCGTGAAAGCCACTGGGGAAACCCTTCGGCGGATCCCGAAAGACCGGGCCATCTTCTTCCTGGACCCGCCCATGCGGGACGTGCGGGACTTCGAGCGGATCCTCGAGGTCTATTACAGGATCCCCCCCGGGAAAGTGAGCCAGATCTGGCTCCCGCCCAGGGGAAAGGAACTGAAAGACCGGATTCTACACGGGAAGAACCAGGTCTGCCTCAGGTGGCGCGAATTCCCGCCCGCCTGGATCCCCTTCGAGCCGGGGGGATGGAAGTGGCTGGAGAAGTGGAAGCCCACCTGGTGGATGTCGACCCTGGACGATCCCCACCTCTCCCACAAGATCCGGTGCCTGTACCTGGCCCCCAGGTGAGAAGACCATCCGGGCCGCCGTTCTGGTGTAGGGGACGCCCGAGGGACGGCGCGCAGCGCCGGCCCGACGGTCGTCCCGCGA
>CAYQBW010000603.1:0-2375 GCA_964415725.1 uncultured Planctomycetia bacterium | reverse complement strand
GGCTGTGCCGGCGGCGGGGAGAGGGCCGGGAGGCCTCCCGGGGCGGCAAGAAAGAGGAGGAAAAACAAAAAAAGGAAAGAGGGACACCTCCCGGTGGGGAGCCTCAGGCTTTTCCCCTCCGGGATTCTTCCCGGGGTCCTCTTTTTCTGCTGGATCCGCATGGCCGCCTCCCGTCCTTCTTTCTCCCTTCCCGCTCATTCGTGGGGCCCTTCCCCGGGAAGGTCACAGGAAACTCCTCTTCCGGCCGGGCCGTTGAGGTGGGGAGGAATCGCCCCCATGCCCGACACGGTCCTTTGCGTCTACACCCTTCCCTCGGCCGAGGAGGCCCGAAGACGGGGGTTCGTACGGGCCTGGGGCGAGGAGAAGGCCCTGGCTTTCTGGGAGGCCCTCCACAGGGACCTTTTCTGGGAGAACCGGTCCGGTCCCGAGTGGGACCTGGTGGTGATGACCTCGCCCGAGGGGGGGCGCTCCTCCTTCGTCTCGCTCCTGCCGCCGGGGACACGCCTGGAGAGATCCCCGCAAGGGGGGAAGTGGGGCCTGGAACAGGCTTTCCAGAGGCTCTCCCGGCGTTACCGGACGAGTCTCATCGCCGCGGGCGACCTGCCCGGTCTTACGAGGGACCGGGTTAAAAAGGTCTTCCATGCCCTCCGGAGCGGCGCCCGGGTCGCCTTCTTGAGGGAGAGAAGAAACCGGATCTCCGCCATCGGGTTTTCTCCCTGGGTCCCGGGGCTCCTGGAGCTGGAGCCCGGGAAAGAGGGGCGCTTCTGGGAACACCTGGGGCGGCTGGAGGCCCGGGGCGTTCCGGTCTACTGGGAGGAGGAGCGCCTGGACGACCTGCCCGGCCCCGAGTGGGTCGTCCCCGTGCTTGGATATGCCTCACGCCGCATGCTCCCTTCCATGGAGGCCTGGCCCGTCCACGCCCCGCCGGCGCCGGAGCTGGTCCTGGTGGGGCAGGTCCCTTCGGCGGGAAGGGTCAAGACGGACCTGGCCGGGGAGTTGGAGTCCCTGCCCGGGGTGCGGAGCCGGGAGAGGGCGGAGGCCCTGGCGGCGGCTCTCTACAGGGCCGTTCTCTTCGACCGGATGGACAGCCACAGGGGCCGGCCGGAATACCGGTGCGTGGGGGCCTTTCCTTTCCAGGACTGCGCCCGGGCCGAGCTGGTGGGGTTTCCGGAGATCTTCCATCCCCTTCCCGAGGTGGGATCCATGGAGAGCTGGGTCCGGGACGCCTTGTGCGACCTGGACGAGGGAGTGCCCCGGGTGGTCTGCGCTTCCGATGTGCCCTGGGTGCCCGAGGAGGTGGTGGAGCGGGCCTTCGCCGCCTTGGAAGAGGCCCAGGTGGTGCTGGGTCCCTCCCTGGACGGGGACTACAACCTGGTGGGCATGTCCCGGTTCCACGACATCTTCAGCCCCGGGCTCTTCGAGACGGGCCGGGCCCTGGAGCAGGTCCGTTCCCACCTGGCCTCCCGGAGGATTCCCTACTACATCCTGGCCGATCCCCTGCGGGACCTCACCACCTTGGAGGACCTGCGCTGGTTCCAGGGACACCTGACCCTGGACCAGGGACCGAGGTTGAGGCGCCTGCTGGACCGGATCGCTCCTGAAGTGGGGGTGCCGGAAGGGGAAAAGCCCTAAGGCCCGGCGGGCGGGCCTGGCTTGAAGGGAGCCCTGAAAAAAAGGCAAAAGGCCCCCCCGCGCGGAGTTCCGGGCCCCAGGAGGAGGAGGAGGGCCCGTCCAAAAAGCCCCTCCGCGCGGGGACGACCTCATTGCCGGTTTCTTACTAGCGCCGCCCTCATCCGAGGTTACCGGGGCACCGCGAGAGGCGGCACCCGGGTTTGAGCGACACCTACTTTTACGAATCCTCGGGCTTTCCCGTGGGGGCGACCGGGGGGATTTGCTCCGCCTCGGTGGGGAGGAAGAAGGCCCGGCCTGGGGGCTTGCCCTCATCCCCCCGTCTTGGCTAAGATCCCCGCCCCGAAGGTGGCGGAGTAGCTCAGTTGGTTAGAGCAGCGGAATCATAATCCGCGTGTCGGGGGTTCGAGTCCCTCCTCCGCTACCAGCCCCAAGCCTTTGAATTCCCATCGGTTGGCGCATCCCTTCAGAAGGATCGGATTTTTTCTTTTCGGGCGTTGGTGAAGCGGGCGGAGGAGGGGTGGTTCCACGGGAGGACCAGGCCCTGGGCGTAGAACTCCGCTCCGAAGAGGACGGGGACCAGGGGCACGGCGAACCAGGTCGGCGCCTTCCCTTTGGGGGAGAACCACTGGAGAGGGAGGGGCAAGAGTCCCGGCGTGCCCAGGCGCAGGATTCCGAGGGGGGGGATGGCAGTCTTCCCTGGTTTCACGGAGAGCAAGGGGAGAAGTGCCGCCCCTGGGGTCCCG
>CAYQBW010000602.1:0-2376 GCA_964415725.1 uncultured Planctomycetia bacterium | reverse complement strand
CCTCCCCCCCCGCTCCCGGGATCCTTTTCTCTTGAGCCAAACCCCCTCCTCCCTACCTTTTGCCGACAAGCCCCGCGCCTGGATCCGTCTCTTTTCCCGAGAGAAAGGCGAGCCCCGTGTCCACGCTTCAAACCGTCGACTGGCTCATCATCGCCGGCTACTTCGTCCTGATCCTGGGCCTGGCCTGGTGGGTCATCAAGAAAGGCCAGAAGACCTCCACGGACTACTTCCTGGCCGGCCGCCACCTGGGCTGGTTCATCGTGGGGGCTTCCATCTTCGCCTCCAACATCGGCTCGGAACACCTGGTGGGCCTGGCCGGCTCCGGGGCCACCGACGGGGTGGCCATGGCCCATTACGAACTCCACGCCTGGTGCCTCCTGGTGCTCGGCTGGGTGATGGTCCCCTTCTACATGCGGTCCAAGGTCTTCACCATGCCGGAGTTCCTGGAGAGGCGCTTCTCCCCGGCGGCCCGGACGGTCCTCTCCCTCATCTCGCTGGTCGCCTACGTTCTCACCAAGATCGCCGTGGGGATCTTCGCCGGCGGGATCGTCTTCAGCGTCCTCCTCCCCGACGTGAGCATCTTCGGCATGGACAGCTTCTGGGTGGGCTCCATCCTGGTGATCCTCTTCACGGGAATCTACACCATCCTGGGAGGGCTCCGGGCCGTGGCCTACACCGACACGGTCCAGACCATCATCCTCGTGCTGGGATCCGTTCTGGTGACCATCTTCGGCCTCCACGCCCTGGGAGGCTGGAGCGAGCTGAGGGCCATCGCCGGCTCGGAGATGTTCAACCTCTGGAAACCCCTGGTCCCCCACGGGATGGCCTCCACCTGGGCGCCCGTCAAGGAAGCCGGCAGGATGGCCTGGTATTTCAACGACAACTACCCCTGGCTGGGCATGCTGTTTTGCGCCCCCATCATCGGGCTCTGGTATTGGACCACCGACCAGTACATCGTCCAGCGCGCCCTGGGCGCCCCGGGCGAAAAGGAGGCACGGCGGGGAGCGATCGCCGCCGCCTTCCTCAAGCTCCTGCCGGTCTTCATCTTCATCATCCCGGGCATCATCTGCTTCGCCCTGGCCAAGACGGCCCGGATCCCGGTCCTCCACCAGGAACTCTTCGGCGCGGGCAACGCCATCATCCGCGACCAGGCCCAGAAGGCCTTCCCCCTGCTGGTGGCCCACGTCCTCCCGGCCGGGGTCAGGGGCATCGTGGTGGCGGGCCTCCTGGCGGCCTTGATGAGTTCCCTGGCGGGGGTCTTCAACGCCAGCTCCACGCTCTTCACCATGGATTTCTATTCCCGCCTCCGCCCCGGCGCATCCCAGCAGCAGCTGGTCTGGATCGGAAGGATCGCCACGGCGGTGATGGTGCTCATCGGACTGGCCTGGATCCCCGTGATCCAGGGAGGAAAGGGCCTCTACGACTACCTCCAGGGGGTCCAGGCCTACCTGGCGCCCCCCATCTTCGTGGTCTTCTTCCTGGGTGTATTCAGCAAGCGGATGAACGCCAAGGGCTGCCTGGCCGCCCTGGTCACGGGATTCGCCCTCGGCATCTTCCGCCTGGCCGTGGACACCCCGGTCAAGCTCTTCCACGCAAAATACGCGGAAGGCTCCTTCTTCTGGATCGTGAACCACATCTTCTTCCAGTATTACAGCCTGCTGATCTTCCTGGTCAGCGTGGCCGTCATGGTCATCGTCAGCAAGCTCACCGGCGAGCCTCCCTACGAGAAGATCCAGGGCTTGACCTTCGCCACCACCACGGAGGAGCAAAAAAGGGAATCCCGCGCCACCTGGACCTGGGGCGACGTCGTGGCCTCGGCGCTGGTGATCCTGGGAATCCTGGCGGCCTACCTCTACTTCACGGGCTGAGCCCGGAGTTTGTCCAGGGCCGCCTTCAATTGCGGATCTCCGGGGTTCTCGGCGAGGGCCTTCTCCAGGAAGACCCCGGCCTCGGCGGGCGGCAGGATCCCCGGGGCGAGAAGGGCCAGGTCCTTGCGGGGACACCAGGGGAGATAGGACTCCAGGCCCCGGCGCAGGATCTCCCGCTTCGCCCCGGCGGCCTTCAGGGCCGAGCAGACCCGGGCGGCGGCGGAAGGATCGATCCGGCCCTTCTCGAAGAGGGGCCCCAGCAAGGGAAGGGCCCACTCCTTCTTTCCCGCCCGGAGGGCGGCCTCTCCCAGGTCCTCCAGGAGGGAGGCGTTCTCCTCCCCCGCGAGGGAGAGAGCCCGGTTCCAGGTCTCCCTCCCTTTCTTCTGTTTGCCCGAGCGAACCAGCTCCACCGCCAGGTTCCCCAGGAAGCGGGCCGCCCACGCCCCTTCTTCCGTCCCGGCCGGGACCTGGTCCACGGCGGCAGTGAACCCCTCCGGATCATAGGCGA
>CAYQBW010000601.1:0-2382 GCA_964415725.1 uncultured Planctomycetia bacterium | reverse complement strand
CCGGGGACAGGGGGCGGGTCCCGGCTGGTCCGGCCCGGCGGGGGCGGAGGACGCCCCGGAACAAGACCCGGCTTTTACCGGGGGGTTCAAGGATTCCCCGCTTTTCCCCTTGAAGCGGAGGGTTCAAAAACCCTACCTCTAAGCAGGTTCTCCCGGCGGGAGGCATGGGCGCCTCCCCGGGCGGTGGATCGAAGCAAAGGAAAGAGCACATGGACAAGCAGGAGATCATTCAGACGGCGGTGCAACTCGAGGAGGACGGCAAATCCTTCTACCTGGACGCGGCCGCCAGCGCCTCCAACCCAGCGGTCAAGGACGTTCTCGAGTCCCTGGCCAAGGACGAGGAGAACCACATCAAGTGGATCCGGGAGACCATGGGTGTGGAGCGAAGCGCCCGGGAGTTGAACCAGGAGACCTACGGCCGGGTGAAGCACATCTTCGCCCAGGCCCCGGAAGAGACCAAGGAGGCCTTCAAGGCCTCCAGGGACGACATCCAGCCCTTGAAGCTCGCCGTGGAGCGGGAACAGAAGACCTGGAAGGCCTACCAGGACTGGGCGGGGGAAGTGAGCGATCCCTCCCTGAAAGCCCTCCTGGAAAAGCTCGTGGAAGTCGAGAAATTCCACGAGCATCTCCTGGAGAACACCATTCTCTACCTGGAAGACCCGGCCTCCTTCCACCAGAAGGACGAGGGCTGGCTCCTGGACGGCGCCTGATCTCTACAGGTAGTCGGGCTCGTTGCCGGGCTTCCACTTGATGTTGCACCCGGCGCTGGGCCTCTGCTCCTCCGGCACGGGGCGCCCCTCCAGGAGAGCGTCCAGGGCGGCCCGGATGTCCTCTCCCGTGACGGGAACGTCGCTGCCCGGCCTGGAGGAGTCCATCTGGCCCCGGTAGACCAGCTTGAAGTCCCCGTCGAAGAGGAAGAAATCCGGCGTGCAGGCCGCCTTGTAGGCCTTGGCCGTCTCCTGGGTCTCGTCGAAGAGGTAAGGAAAAGGATAACCGTATTTTTCCTTGTCCTCTTTCATCCTCTCGGGGCTGTCCTGGGGGTAGTTCTCCACGTCGTTGGAATTGATTCCCACCATGGCGACCCCCTTGGGAATGTAGTCCCTTCCCAGGGCGGCCAGCCCCTCCTTCACGTGGATCACGTAGGGACAGTGGTTGCACATGAAGACCACCAGGAGAGCCTTGGCCCCCCTGAAGTCCTCCAGGGAGACCAGCCGCCCATCCGTGTCGGGAAGCCTGAAATCCGGGGCCGGCGCCCCCAGGGGAAGCCCCATCGTCGATTCCGTGAGAACCATCTTCGCATCCGCTCCTTTTCGTTTCCGGTCAACCGCCTGACACCAACGCGAAATCCGCCTTGTAATGGAGAAAAGCCAGAACCCAGCAGAGAAGCACCAACAGCCATGCCGCCGCCGCCAGGATGTTCCTGGCCCGGACCCACTCCCGCTTCTCCCATCCCAGGAGAGCCGCCAGGCCGATCCCGGCCAGGAACCCTCCCGCGTGGGCCGCCTGGTTGACCCGGGGAACGAAGATCCCGAAGAGAAAGCCGTAGGCCGCCCAGGAAAGCATGGTCCTCTTGATGTGCGCGCCGAAGACTCCGCCCCTGCGGAATCCCAGGTACAGGGCCGCCCCGATCCACCCGAAGAGAGCCCCCGACGCCCCGCCTCCCCCGATGTGAAAGAGCAGGCTCACCAGGTTCCCCGCAATACCCGCTCCCACGAAGAGAACGACGGCCCGGGCCTTCCCGAAGAGATCCTCCACCACGGGCCCGAGATACCAGAGCGCCAGGCCGTTGAAGAGGAGGTGGAGGAGCCCGAGGTGGACGAAGACCGCCGTCACCACCCTCCACCATTCCCCGCCCGCGAGGATCATCCTCGTGTCCTGGAGCCCCAGGGCCCATTGGACCTGGATCGCCGGGGAAAAATTGGAGAAGATCCCCCCTTTTTCGAGCTGGGAGGGGGTCTTCTGGAGGAGAGTCAGGATCACCTGGATGATATAAATAAGAAGGATGAAACCCAAAAAGGCCCTGGTGACGTTCACTTCCCCCAGGACCTTTTCCGCCGCACGCTCCAGGGCCCAGGCCTTCCCGAGCCTCGTCCCGCAGTGGATGCAGGAGGGCGCGTTCCCCTCGGTGAGGCGCCCGCACTTGGGACAAACGATGGCGGCCATTCCCGTTTCCCCTACCCCGCGTACTTGTGCAGGCTCGAGAAGCTGGCCGGAAGGTAGCTGAAGAGCAGGAAGCAGACGGCGATGCTCAAGGCTCCGATGAAGAGGACCGAGTAGAGCTTCCCTCCCCGCCAGCGGGCCACCAGCCGGAGGTGAAGGTAGATCACGTAGATGATCCAGGAGATGAGGGCCGCCACCTCCTTGGAATCCCACCCCCAGTAA
>CAYQBW010000600.1:0-2392 GCA_964415725.1 uncultured Planctomycetia bacterium | reverse complement strand
CGTGCTCCCCGGGGCCGAGCCAGATTCCCAGGAAGGCCTGGTCCGACGGCACGGTGCGCCTCTCCTTCAATCCGGCGAGCCTGGAAAAGGGGTTCCTCGCAGCCGGGGCGGGCCTTTTGCTTCTCTTCCTTCTTCTTGGAGTCGCCTTGCTCAGGCGGAGGACCGCCATCCCATGAGGAAGAAACTCCTCCTTCTCTTGCCCGCCCTGCTGGGGGCCCTGGCCTTGGTGGGCCCGGCCCTCTTCACGGACCGGGATTTCCGCCCCGTCTATCTCGGGGCCTGGGAGCCCTGGCGGACAGGGTGCAACCCGGGCTGGGCGGAGTTCGAGAACCGCGCGGCCGACATGGACGCCCCGGAGAAGACCTTCCTGGCTCTTCCCGAGATCGTCCTGGCGAAAAAAGACCTGGCCCGGGGATCGGTCCCCTTGTGGAATCCCTTCAACCGCACGGGCGGCCCCCTCCTCTCCCACTCCCTGGAAGGCCTCCTCTATCCGCCCCACTGGGTCCTCTTCGTCCTCCCGCCGGGCAAGGCCTTCGCCCTCCTGGCCCTCTTCTCCTTCCTTTTGGCCTTCCTCTTCACCTACCTCCTGCTCCGGCTCTGGGACCTTGCCCTTCTTCCCTCCCTGGCGGGGGGGCTCTTCTTCGCCTTCTCCTCCCAGATGGCGGCGAACGCCCATTTCTACATGCGCCAGGACACCCTGGCCCTCCTTCCGGGCCTGCTCTGGGCCTTCGAGGCCTGGAGGCTCCGCCGCAGGAAGATCTACCCGGCGGCCCTGGCCCTGCTTTTCGCCGGGACCTGGACGGCCGGGTTCCCCCCCTTCGCCTTCGCCTCCACCCTGGTCCTCGGGGCCTGGGCCCTTCTTACGGCCCGCCGGGAATGGAAGGAATCGGGGGGAGGCAAGGCCCTGGACCTCCTGGGTTGGCCGGCCCTGGGACTCCTGGCGGGCCTTCTCCTGGCCGCGCCCCAGCTCCTTCCCCTGGCCCGGTATCTCCCCTGGTCCCAGAGGACCCTGGAGGCGGCCGGGGGGGATCCCCGCTCCTGGGGGGCCGACCCGGCGACCCTCCTCACCTCGGTGGTCCCCACCCTCTTCGGCGCCCCCTGGACGACCCGGGAGGTCCCCTACCTCCAGTCCCCCGTGACGTGGCTCCTCTTTCTCTGGAACAAGCCCGGCGTGGGGCTCGTCGCCCCTTTCAACTTCACCGAAAACGTCTTCTTCCTCGGGGCCATTCCCCTTCTTTTCGCCCTCTGGGGCATCTCCCGGCCCTGGGAGGGGAAGAGGGGCCCCCTGCTGGTCCTGCTGGCCGCCCTCCTGGTCACGGCGCTGGGCCTGGAAGGAGGAGTGGTCACGACCCTGGTCCCCGGCCTTCGCCGGGCCTGCCCGGAAAGGCTCCTTCCGGCGGCCCTCCTGGTGCTGGCCCTCTTCTCCGCCCGGGGACTCCACATCCTCGCCCGGGGAGAAGCGCCCCCAAGGGGAATCTTTTTCTCCGCCCTGGCCGTGGCCCTTCTCCTGGCCCTGGCCTGGATCCTGGTCCACTCCACCAGCCCCGGGGGCTGGTCCCGGTGGATCCTGGACGTCCTGGCCTCCCGCTACAGGGGGCCATCCGGCAAGGCCTATACGCCGGCCGAGATCGAGGCCCTTTTCCTGCACCGGCCCATCCTGGAGGCCTCCCGGCGCCACCTCCTCTCGGCGCTGGGGAAAGCTTTCCTGTTTCACTGGATCCAACCGGTTTTCCTCTTTCCCCTTGCCGCCTTTATTCACGGGAGGGCAAAGACGGACAAGGACCCGAAGAAAAGAGAGGAACTCCGGAAAATCCTGCCTTTCTTCCCCTGGATCTTTGCCTTCTTGGGATTCCTGGAACTCCTGGGCCTGGCCTTTCCTCTTTGCCCCACCTTTCCCTCGCTGGATCCCTTTTCCGGAACCCCCCTCCACGAGGCCCTGGCCGCCGAAAGAACCCGCCTGGCCGCGTCGGGAGGGGTGACCCTGGCGCGGGTGGGCCCGGCGGGGACCGAGCCGGACCTCTTCCCGGCCGACCTTCCCACGGCCCTCGGGATCCGGGACCTCCAGGCCTACGCCTTCGTGGACCGGCGCTCCCACCTCCCCATGCAACGGGCCTGGCAGGCCCTCTCCCCGGGCGGTCCCTCCATCCTCTTCCGCCGGGGGCCCTGGATCGGAAACCTCCCCGATTCCGCCTTGCTCACCCACCCCGTCCTGGACCTCTACGGCGTGACCCACCTTCTTGCCCACCGCAAACCCAAGAACGGATCCTTCCGGGTCCTCCTGGAGGAGAAGGGGCCGGGAGGAAGTTACGTTCTCCTGGAAAGGACCCCCCGCCCCCCCAGGGCCCGGGTGGTTCCCCGGGCCCTTCCCCTGGAGGACGGGAAGGCCCTGGAG
>CAYQBW010000599.1:0-2394 GCA_964415725.1 uncultured Planctomycetia bacterium | reverse complement strand
CCGCCCCGGGAAAAAGATCCCCTCCTCCCTGGTCCGGTCCGTCCTGGAAGACCTGGGGGCCCTGCTCCTTTCCGACCGGGCCTGGCAGGTGCGGGCCGCCGCCTGCGACGCCCTGGTGCACCTCAAGACCGCCCGGGCCATCCCCTACCTCATCAAGGGCCTTGCCGCCGAGGAAAAGCGGCGGGGCAAGAAGGACTGGTGCCGGCGGGTGGCCCTGGGCCTGGGACGGGGATTGCGGAGCCTGACGGGCATGGATCTTCCCCTGGAACACGCGGCGCCCTGGAAATCCTGGTGGGCCAAAAAAGGCAAGAACATGCGGGTTCGCGCCCTGGGCGCCCCCAAGGACCAGGGCAAGGGAGCCGCCGGGGTCTATGCCCGGTACTTCAACATCGATGTCGAATCGGACCGGCTTCTTTTCCTGGTGGACGCCTCGGGGAGCATGGCCCGGAAAGTCAAGCTCAAGCGCAAGTATGCCGGCATGCCCAACGAGGCGGTCAAGTTCGACCTGGTCCGCAAGGAACTCTCCAAGGTCATCCTCTCCCTCCCCCCTTCAGCGGCGGTGAACGTGATCTTCTTCAACCAGGACGTCATTCCCTTCCGGCCCATGTCCCCCGGAAACCCGGGCCTCATGCCCATGACCGAGGCGAACAAAGAAGCCCTCCTGGAATTCCTGAACCTGGCCGTTCCCCAGGGGTTGACCAACCTCTACGGGGCCTTGGACCTGGCCCTCCAGGTGGGAAGGGGCGCAGGGAAGAAGGCCTGGAAAGGCCGCCACCGGAGCCGCACCAACCCCCTCACCTTCGACACGATCTACCTTCTCTCCGACGGGGCCCCCACGACAGGAAAAGTCATCGACCCCGACAGGATCCTGGAGCTGGTGGACCGGGCCAACGCCGTGAAGAAAGTCGTGATCAACACCATTTCTTTCGGGGACGTGAACAACGCCAAGTTCATGGAAGAGTTGGCCCGGCGCAATGGGGGGCGGCACGTGCACCTGCAATAAAAGCCCTCCCGTTTCCAGGAGGGCTTCCGGCAGGAAACCAAGGAGGAAGGATCGTCCGGGGCGGGACGATCAGCTCCCGCCGAACTGCATGCCCAAGGGGTTGATCGGCGCCGTGCCGGTCCCCCGCTGGGTCACCTGGGCGGTCCTGGCCCGGAACCCGTTCTTGTCATAAGTCTGGAGCCGAGGTTTCTCGAAAGCCTTCCGCTCGGCCTTCCCTGTGGTCTTCTCGTTCCTGCGATTCATGATTCCGCCCTTCTCTTAAGGAAAAAGCCCCAACGGGTTTTCCGGGGATTTACACGATCCGAACGCCCAACTTCTAATCCTCCCGTCCCGCGTCGTCAAGGGCCATGGGAAAAATTTGTCTCATTTCGGCCCAGGCCGGCAGGCAGATCTCCAGGTCGGCCCCGACGATTCCCTCCAGGTCAGAAAAAAACCCGGTGAGCGCCTTGGGCTCGCCGGGTTTTCTTGAAAAGATTCCGGACGAATCGAATCCTCCGGGCCACGTCCAGGATCTCGAAAGCCTCCTGGCGGACCCGGACGGGATGGGGAAGGTGGGCGTTCACCAGGTCCGCGATCTGCCCGGGCGTGAGGGAGGAAGACGCGATCCTCCTGGCGAAAGGCCCCAGGTCCCCCACCTCCCGCATGAGCGAGGCCAGTTCCCTCCGGACCTCCTCTTCGCCCCCCCATTCCACAAGGGGCGCGACCAGACCGAACCGCCCCTCCTCCTTCATCTCCTCGGCCAGAAGCCGCCCCCTGCTGATCCCCTCGAACGTAACATGGAGCCCGTGGGGGTAGCGCAGCGTCCGCAACACCCGTCCCACGCCGACGACCTCGTAGACCCTTCCCAGGTGCCGTTTTCGCGGGTCGAACCCCGGCCTCAGCGTAGCCAGGGAGACCAGGCCGTCTTCGCGCTTGACCCGCTCCAGCATTTCCCGCGATTCCTTCTCGCGGATATGAAGGGGAAGCCGCCGGCCGGGAAACAAGAGAGCCGCCGGCAGGGGGAGGATGGGCGTGCGCCAGAGAGGCCCCTGCCCCTCGGCGGACCGAGCGTCCTTGTCTTGCGGCTCCACCATTCCGTCCCGGCTGGAAGGAGGAAAAGAAACCGGCAAAGCCTCCCGCGGGAAACCTTGCCTTACAGGTCTTTTACTAGACATCCCGGCCCGGGGAGTTTCAAGCCTCCAGGCCGACATCTTTTTATTTCTGGTAACCTTGCCCGGCGCCCCCCTTAAGAAAGGTGTTTCGGATGAGAACACCCGCGCGACTCCATTGGAGCCTCCTCCCCGGCGGCCTCGCCCTCCTTCTCCCGGCCCTCTTCCCGGGCCGGGTTTCCGCCGGTCCTCCCCTGGCCTGGAAGCTCGGCCCGGAAGACTTCGCCTTCTTCTCCCTTGCGC
>CAYQBW010000598.1:0-2395 GCA_964415725.1 uncultured Planctomycetia bacterium | reverse complement strand
AACTGGAACAGGTCTCCACCAGGCACACCGTCTTTTCGCCGCCGGGTTCTTTATCTTTTTGCTCGGTGTGGTCGACGACATCAAGCACCTCCGGGCGGGCTACAAATTCCTCGCCGAGACCGCCGCGGCCATTTTCGTCACCGCATACGGAGTCCGGATCCAGACCCTGACCGTCCCCGGCCTCTTCCCGGGCGGGATCGACTTCGGGATTCTTTCCTGGCCGCTGACCGTGCTCTGGATCGTGGGGATCACCAACGCCGTCAACATCATCGACGGCCTGGACGGCCTGGCCGCCGGCATCGCCGGGATCGCCTGCGCCACCATCGGGCTCTTCGCCTTCGCCCAGGGCCACTACATGCTCGCTTGTGTGGCCTTCGCCCTCTTCGGGTCCGTGGCGGGCTTTCTCATCTTCAACTTCAACCCCGCCAAGATCTTCATGGGGGACAGCGGGAGCCTGTTTTTGGGGTTTATGCTGGGGGGGGGAAGCGTGCTCTTCACCGGCAAGTTCGCCACCCTGGTCGGCCTGGCCCTCCCCGTCCTGGCCCTCGGGATCCCCATCTTCGACACCCTGCTCTGCATGCTCCGCCGCTTCCTGGAGCGGCGCTCCATCTTCGCCCCCGACAAGAGCCACATCCACCACAGGCTCCTGGAGATGGGGCTCACCCACAAGAAAGTGGTGCTCACCCTCTACGGCGTCACCCTCCTGGTGACGGGGATCGGGGCGTGGTTCATGGCGGTCCAGAGGACCCGGGCCCTCGTGGCCTTTGTGGGGGCCCTCCTGGTCCTTCTCCTCTTCTTCCGCCTCATCGGCCAGGTGCGGATCCGGCAATCCCTGGCGCGGATCAAGGAAAAAGTCAACCAGACCCGCCGCAAGAGCAAGATCCAGAGAATCGTGGAAGAACTCGAGCTGGAGCTTCGGGCCGCCATCGACCTGGAAGAGTGGTGGCAGGCCCTCTCCAAGGCAGGCGACCAGCTTGGTTTCTCCCGGCTCGTCCTTCCCATGGACAAACGAAGCGGCGGCAAGCAGGTCCTGGTCTGGAGCCGCAACGGGACCGCCGCCGGCGACCGCCAACCCTTTTCCTTTCGCATTCCCGTGCCCCACAGGCGGAGCGGGAAGAAGCTCCTGCTCAGGGCCGAAGTGGACGACCCCGAATCCCTGGAGGATGTGACCTACATGGCCACCTGGCTCGCCCGCCTCATCGACGGCAGGTCCATCGCCGACCTCCCCAGAAAGCCCCGCTCCCGGATCCTCTCGGGGTAACGCCATGCCCTCCCTCTCCACCCAGGAACCTACTCCCATGAAGATCGCCATCGTCGGCGCCCGGGGCGTTCCCGCCCGGTACAGCGGGTTTGACACCATGGTGCACGAGCTGGCCCCCCGCATGGCCGCCCAGGGCCACCAGGTCACCGTGTATTGCCGCCGGGGCTATTACAAGACCCGGCCCAGGACCTGGCGGGGAGTGCGGCTCGTCCACCTTCCCGCGCCCCGCCTCAAGGGCCTGGAGAGCCTCTTCCACACCTTCCTCTCCACCCTGCACCTCCTCTTCCACAAGGCCGATCTCGTCTACCTCCTGGACCCGGGCAACGCCCCCTTCCTTCCCTTCCTCAAGCTCCGGGGCAAGAAAGTCGTCCTCCACACCGACGGGCTCGGCTGGAAACGCCGCAAGTGGGGGAGAATGGCCCGGGCCTACTACAAGTGGGCCGAGGGCGTGGCCGCCCGCCACGCCCACGCCCTCGTGGCCGACCATCCCCTCATGCGGGAATACTACAAAAACGAATACAACGCCGATTCCTGGTACCTCCCCTACGGCGCCGTCGTGGGCGACGGGACCGACCCTTCCCTTCTCTCCCGGCTCTCCCTCGAGGAAGGCCGCTACCTCCTCGTCGTGGCCCGCCTGGAGCCCGAGAACAACGTGGACCTCATCGTGAGGGAGCACAAAGAGAGCGGGACCGACCTGCCGCTCGTCGTCGTGGGGGATTCCCCATACAAGCCCGCCTACCTGGAATCCCTGAAAGATGCCGCCGCCCCCAACGTCCTCTTTACCGGCAGGATCCACGACCAGGAGCAACTCAACGCCCTCTACGCCGGGGCCCGCCTCTACCTCCACGGTCACGAAGTAGGGGGCACCAACCCCTCCCTGCTTCGGGCCCTCGGGGTCGGGACCCCCTGTCTCTACCTGGACGTCCCCTTCAACCGGGTCACCGCCGGCGAGGCCGGCCTCCCCTTCACCAAGGAACCCGGCAACCTGGCCGCTCTCCTGGCCCGGGGGATCCCACCCTCAAAGAGAGAAGAAATGTCGGAGAAGGCCAGAGAAAGAGCCCAGACCGAATACAACTGGGACCAGGTCGTCCAGGGGCACCTCGTCCACTTCCAGATCCTCCTGGCCCAGAAGAC
>CAYQBW010000597.1:1087-2406 GCA_964415725.1 uncultured Planctomycetia bacterium | reverse complement strand
CCGCTCCTGCTCCACCCGGGCACCTCCCGGGTGGAGCAGGAGCGGACTTCCCCGAGAGATGGCCCCGTCCCCCCCGGCCCGGGACCCGTCCCGGCGAGGGGACAAGGAAAGGAACCGCCCCTTCCCGGGGGCGAAGCCCCGGCGGGAGAGTCCGGGGTGGTGGAGCGTTATTTTCGTAGACTTCGGGGCGCAAACATGAAAGCCCCGAAAGGAGCCGGTCGATGAGTGAGCTGGACGAAGCGAAGGTGAAGGCGGCCCGGGAGGACAGCTCCCGTTTCCGGGAGAAGTTCGAGCGGATCAAGCAGGAGGTGCACAAGTTCATCGTGGGCCAGGACCACGTGATCGACGGGGTCCTCACGGTCCTCTTCACGGGGGGGCACGCCCTCCTGGAAGGTGTGCCGGGCATCGGCAAGACCATGCTCATCCGCACCCTGGCCCGGGCCCTGGATCTCACCTTCAGCCGGATCCAGTTCACTCCCGACATGCTTCCGGCGGACATCCTTGGGGCCCACGTCCTGGAAGAGACCGCCCCGGGCAGGCAGGAGGTGGTCTTCCGCCGCGGTCCGATTACGGCCAACCTGGTCCTGGCGGACGAGATCAACCGGGCCACGCCCAAGACCCAGTCGGCCCTGCTCGAGGCCATGCAGGAGAAACAGATCACCGTGGGAAGGGAGACCATGCCCCTTCCCGATCCCTTCGTGGTCCTGGCCACGCAGAACCCGGTGGAGCAGGAAGGGACCTACCCCCTGCCCGAGGCCCAGGTGGACCGCTTCCTCCAGAAGATCCTGGTGGGATACCCGAAAGAGCGGGAATACCACGTGATCCTGGAACGCACCACCGAGGGCAGGGAGCCCGAAATCGAGCGCGTCGCCGGCCCCGAGGAGGTCCTCTGGATGCGGGAGACCGCCCTTTCGGTGCCGGTCCCCGAGCACGTTCGGACCTATGCCATCCGGCTGGTCATGGCGACCCAGCCCGGGTCCCCCTACGCCACGGAAGACACCAACCGCTTCGTGGAACTCGGGGCGAGCCCCCGGGGGGTCCAGGGCCTGGCGCTCTCGGGCAAGGTCCTGGCTCTGAGGGACGGGCGCACATCGGTGGCCTGCAAGGACATCCGGGAAGCGGCCCTTCCCGTTCTCCGGCACCGGATTCTCCTGGGCTACGAGGCCCGGGCCGAGGGGGTGGATCCGGACCGGCTGATCCGGGGGATCCTCGAGGCGGTGCCCATGACCGAGGCCTGAGGAGAAGAACCTTGGGAGAACTCTTCGACGCCCGGTTCCTCCGCAGGCTCGAATCCCTGCGCTACGCGGCCCGCCGCATCC
>CAYQBW010000597.1:0-1077 GCA_964415725.1 uncultured Planctomycetia bacterium | reverse complement strand
CGCCCACGCCCAGGGCGATCAGCACTCCGGTGGCGAAACGGATTTCCGCTTCAGCCACCAGGATCACCAGCAGCACGAGCAACCCTGCATCGACCAGAATGTTGCACAGCATCCCCTGCCCTCCGCGGCCCGCCGCATCCCGAGGGGTGGCAGGCCGGCGGAGCAATCCTCCAGGTCCCTGGGGGGCGGGGTGGAGTTCGCCGACTACCGGGCCTACGTCCCCGGCGAGGACATGCGGAGAGTGGACTGGATGGTCTACCTCCGCCTGGGAAAGCTCTTTTCCAGGCTCTTCACCGAGGAGCTGGACCTGCCGGTGCACGTGGCCCTGGACCTTTCGGACTCGGTCTTCCTTCCCCCCGAGAGGGGGAGGGCCGCCCTCCAGGCGGCGGCCGCCTTCTCCTGGGTGGCGCTCTCCGGCCAGGACAGGGTGCGGGTCCACCCCTTCGGGGCGGACCCCCTTCCCGGGTTCGGGCCGGTCTCGGGCAAGAGGAGCGGAATGCGGCTCCTGGACTGGCTCGAGGGGCTCGGCCCTTCCGGGGGGACGGGGATCGAGAAAACCCTGAGACGGATCCGGGGCCTGGCCGGAAGGCGGGGCCTCCTGGTGGTGGTGAGCGACTTCTTCTCGCCTTCGGGGATCCAGGGGGTCCTGGAGGAACTGGGCCGCCAGAGGCACAGGCTTCTCCTGGTCCAGCTCGTCCACCCCCACGACGGCGACCCTCCCTTCCAGGGGGAGATCCGCGTGATCGATTGCGAGACCCGGGAGGAGCGGGAGGTGACGGTCACCCCGGCCGTCCTGGAGCGCTACCGGTCGGCCTGGAAAACCTTCCAGGAGGAATTGCGCTCCTTCGCCTTGCGGCGGGGGGCCTACCTCCTTCCCTTGCAGGTCACGGTGGACGTGATTTCCCAGGTGGAGGCGCTCTTTTTGGGAGGGAGGCTTCCGCTGTGAACCTCTGGGGACTTCCGGGCTGGCTCTTCTGGAGCGCCGGGGCCTTGGCCCTGGTCTCGGTCTTCCTCCTCCACTGACTGCGGGTCCGCTCCCGCCCCGTGACGGTGCCCACCCTTCTTTTCTGGCGGGAG
>CAYQBW010000596.1:0-2411 GCA_964415725.1 uncultured Planctomycetia bacterium | reverse complement strand
GGGAATCCCTCCGTCGGGGGGGTAGTCGGAGGTTTCCTTTGCAAAGTCGGCCGCCAGCTTCCGGAAGAGAGCCTCCGAGAGCCAGAGGTTTCCCCCCGTCTTGGCCGCCTGGGCGAGGCGCCTCAAAAACCCGGGGGTGCGCCTTCCCAGGGGGGCGGCGTTCAGGCCCCGGAGGAGGTCCTCCATCCTTCCGAGCCGGGCGGCCTCGTCGGCCAGGGCGTGGAGCGCCTCCCCGGCGGCCCGGCTGTTGGGAAACCGGTCCACCACCGCCCGGTATACCGTCGCCGGGTCGGTGGCTTTCTTCCGCGTGGCCAGGAGGGCCCGGGCCCGGGCTTCCACCCGGGCGTAGACCTGGCGCCCGTATCTCTTGATCAGGGCGGCGATGGCCCGGGAGGCCAGGTCCCTGCAGGGTTTGCCCGCCAGGGTGAGACGGGGGAACTCTTCGAAGATCTTCCTCCAGGCCTCCACGGCCTGGGGGGCGGTCTCCCGGCTCCTTCCGAGAACCTCCGCGATCCGCGAGAGGAACCAGGGGCCCGCCGTCTCTTCTCCCCCGCGCAGGAGTTGAATCCGTTCCTTGGGATACTTGCGCACGATCGCCCGGGCCTGGGCCAGCCACTCCCGGGTCTTCCCGGCTTTCTCCAGCATCTCCGCCAGCAGGACCCGCGCTTCCAGTTCCAGGGGACCGGGAGGGGAGATGGAAACGGCCTCCTCCGCCAGGGAGAGGGCCTCGCCGGTCCGCCCCGCCGCCTGGGCGTTCCCCGCCCGGGCCAGGAGGGCCCGCCTGAGACTCAACCTCGCCCGGAAGCGCAAGGACGCGGGGACTCCGGGAAGGGAGAGGAGTTTCTCCAGGAGTTCCGAGGCCCTCTCCAGGTCCCCGGGTCTCTCCCTCTTGAGGAGGGCCGAGGCGAGGGAGTGGATCAAGTTGGGGTCGCCGGGATTCTTCTCCAGGGCGGACTCGGTCCGGGCCACGATGTCCTCCACCGAGAGGAAGGCCGAGATGAGGGCCTCCCCCGAGCCCTTCCCCGCGGTGAGGAAGATCCCGGGCACGACCAGGACGTTCCCCACCCGGGCGGCGTCCCTCCCGAAGAGGCCGTATCCGGCGGAACGGCTGCGCAACATGACGGGCGCGGCCGAACCGTCCATGCGCCACACGCCGATTCCCCCCTCCTTGCTTACGGTATAGATGTAGCCGTCGGAGAGACCCCCTCTCGGAATGAGTTCCAGCGGGGTGGCGCTGGAGGCCATCCGGTCGGGGGGCACGATGAGGCGGACGGCCCCGGTAAGGAGCCTTCTCCCCCTTCGCATCGAGGGATCCACCGCCACCACCCCCCTGCCCTGGAGGAAGATCGCGCCCTTCCTCTCCCCCAGGATATACCGCATGGCAGTTCCCCTCCGGACATCGTCCAGGTCCGGCCGGAGCCTCCAAAGGAGCTTTCCCGTCTTCCGGTCCAGGCAAAAGGCCCGGCGGGCGTCGGAAGGCGCGAAGAGGACCTGGTGGTCCATGACCAGGGGCGCGTTGGGACCCCAGAAACTCCGGATCCCCATGGCCGGGTAGAGTTCATCGGTATACTGCTTGTCGGGGGGCCTGATGGAATCGTAGAAGGCCAGCCATTTCACCTCCCCCCTCTCGGCCTCCAGGGCGAAGGCGACGCCCAGATTGGTGGAGCCGTAGATTACGCCCTCCCTGATACTGAGGGGCGAGGCCACGAATTCGGTGGTCATGTTTCCGAACATATTGAGCCGGATCTGGCCCGAACAGATCCGGGTCCTCCAGAGGGGCTCTCCCGTCTTTGCCGAAAAGCACCCGACGTAGACCGAGACCGTCTGCCCGTAATCCACGAGCGGCACGTAGATCCGCCCGCCCTTTCCCAGGGGAGGTCCCGCCGTGTTCCAGCCCCCCGAAAGGGAGCGGAGCTTCTCCAGCTCGGGGGAGGCGTGATGCCAGAGGACCTTGCCCGTGGCCGCGTCGAAGGCGAAGAGCCTGCGGACGGGGATGCTGGCGCTGATGGAGATGCTCCGGAAGGAGGCGTCGGAGCCGGTCTTTCCCACCATGAGGGGGCAGACGAAGGTCTCCCCGCAAAGGGTCCCGGCCAGGGCGAGGCCCCTGGGCGGGGCGAGAATCCCCTGGGCGGAGACCATGCCCAGGACGTTCTTCTTGGGCTTGGTGGGCTTCCAGAGCTTGGGCGCTGTGTACTTCCAGATCTCCCTCCCCGTGAGGAGGTCGATGCTCATGGCCGTATCCCCGGCGCATAGGAAGAGCTGGTTCCCGTCGCTCACGGGAAAGATCGGGTAACCCCGGAAGACTTCCCCCGAGAGGTCGAGTTTTTGCTGCCATCCCAGGGTGAGGAGGGAGGGGGGGGGAGACATGAGCCGCCCCATCCCCGAAATGGAAGGCCATGGCTTGGGATCCC
>CAYQBW010000595.1:0-2411 GCA_964415725.1 uncultured Planctomycetia bacterium | reverse complement strand
ATTGAAGCTCCGTTTCTCCAGGGGGAGCCTGGACAAGGGCCGGACGCCGAAGACCCGTCTTCTTCGGCCCATTCCAGCCAGGCCCGGGCCCTCTCCCCTGCGGCGGCGGTCCGGGCCAGGCCCTTCTCGTCGGCGGCGAAGGCCGAAAGGACGCGGCGGAACTCCACCGTTCCTTCCCGGGGCGCGCCGCTCCAGGATTCCAGGAAGGCCGGGAAGTAGAGAAGCCGCTGGGAGACCTCCTTCCGGACCCTTTCCACCCGGGCCCGCTCGGGAGGCGTGGGCGCGGCGAGCCCCAGGTCCTCGCTCCAGGGGAAGATGCCCTCCAGGTCCTCCCCGGAAGGCGAAAGCCCCAGGTAGAGGGGATCCAAACGGGCGCAAAGCAGGATGGCCTCCAAGAGGAGGGGTTTCTTCATCCTCCGGAGCTTTCTCTGGGCCACGGTGAACGGGGCCGAGGTGTCCACCTTGTCGGAGCGGCGCAACCTGGGGTCCAGGATCTCCCGGGCCGACCGGGCGGCCAGACGTCCCGTCGCCCACAAAGCCTTGAACCCGGCCCAGAGGAACTTGAGGGGAAGGAGGAAGAATCTGCCGCCTCCCAGGTGGCGGAAGTAGAAAGTGAGGGGATTGAAGCTCCGTTTCTCCAGGGGGAGCCTGGACAAGGGCCGGACGCCGAAGACCTCCCGGACGAGCCGCCTCCGGTCGGCCCGGAGTCTTTTCATGACATCCTTTCCGTATACGTTCTCCACCTCCTCCACGAGCACCGGGTCGGGGCTCAGGAAGTGGAGGACGTGGAAGAAGCTTCCCTGGTAATGGAGTCCCCCGCCCGGCTCGGTCCGGAGTCCCTCCCGTCCCTCCAGGAGGGCCCGGTGGCGCTCCTTCTCTTGGGCGCCGGCCTTCTCCAGCCGGTCCAGGGGGAGGAGGTGGAGGTTGTAGGAGCCGCAGAGCCGGGCCACCTTGAGGGCCAGGGCCTGGGTGGCCAGGTCGAACCAGAGGAAGGGCCCGGAGAGGACCTTTCCCGATTCCAGGTCCAGCCTGGCCAGGCGCTTGTCCTCCCGCTTTCCGAGCCCCAGGTTGTCGTGCCGGAGACTCCAGAGGTCGGGGTGGGAGAGAAACTGTTCCACCGTCTTCGTGTCGGTCTTGTGGAGGAGGGCCCCGTCCTGGAAGTCCAGGAGCAGGAGGGCGAGCTTTCTCGCCCGGGGGGAGACGGGGTTCTCTCCGGGAAGGCCTCCGCCCCGGCGCAATTCATCCAGGCCGGCCCGGATCTCCCTTTCCAGGCCTTGGGCTTCTTCCTTCCCGCCCATGCTCACCCTGGCGACCAGCCCCTCCAGGTCCTCCCTCTCCTTCCGCCGCCGCAGGAGTTCCAGGAGGTTGGCGAAACGGGCCTCCGAGGCGCGAAGGAGGCGCTCGCTCGCCTCCCCGGCGAGCCGCTTGAGCCACCTCCCGAGGACCAGGATGACCAGGCAGACCCCGCCCAGCACCAAAAGCGGCGTCCCCACGAACCGGTCCAGGAACCTTCCCACCCCCGTCTGGTCCAGGTCCATGGAGAGGATGGCTTCGAAGAAGAGCTTGGCCAGAAGGAAGAGAAAGCCGAACAGCAGGAGCCGGACGGCGGGCCTCTGGGTGGAGCGGATCATGGCCGTGGCGATCCGGTTGAGGATCTGGGGGGCCGTAACCACACCGCCCAGGTCGGCCCAGTTGGTAAGGAGGGCCACGACCCTCCGGCCGAAGGAGCCCAGGGCGCGGCCCGCCCGGGCCACCCTCTGGGCCGGGGGCGCGCCGGGAGGCGCAGCCGCGAGAGGGCCCACCAGCGGCAGGCTCCGTAGGACGGGGATGTCCATAAGGGCCAGAAGCCTGGCCAGGCCGCGGATCGTGGCCTCGGGGAGGCGCTTGGAGACCGTTTCCGGCGTGAGGGTTTCCAGGGTCCTGACCAGTTCCTCCGCCCTGAGCACCCTGGTCCCGCCTCCGCGGGAGGGATCGGCCTCGGCGGAGAGAAGGGGGAGGCTCTCTCCCGCCCCGAGGATCCCCGCGACCTGGTCCTCCAGCTCGCCCAGGAGCCCGGGCGCCGCCTTCTTACGCATCTCGGGGGAGAGTCGCTCGAAGTGGGAGCTGATCCGTTCCTGGAGACTTTCCTCTCCAGCGGATTCCTTCTCTTCCCAGGGGAGGTTTTCGAAGAAGACCACCTGCCGGTTCAGGACGTGGGCCATGGAGAGGACGATCCGGTCCATGCCCCGCACCCAGAAGAGCAGGATCCGCATCACCCCGACGACGGGCTTGAGGAAGCGCACGTACCGGGCATACACGGGAATCCGGAAGAGCCGGACCGAGCGGACCAGGAATTCCACGCTGTCCTCCACCTTGGCCCGGGCCTTGGCGGCGGGCGGCGGGGAGGGAAGGAGGAGGGCGAAAGGGAGGGC
>CAYQBW010000594.1:0-2413 GCA_964415725.1 uncultured Planctomycetia bacterium | reverse complement strand
GTGGAGAGGGGGCGAGAAACGGTCCTCTTGGGGGGGTGAGCGGGGAGGGGGGGAAGTTTCGGGTGGAGGCGCCTTTTTCCTCTTGAAAGGGGCGGGGTCTTGCCGGAAGGATGCACCCCGGCAAACTCTTGGGGATCAAGAAGGTTAGGAAAGATGCCCCCCCGGCGGGGCGCGGCGAGGCCATGCAGGAATTGAACAAGAAAGAGCGTGGATTGGACCCGGCGGCGGAAAAGATCCTCCGCCTGGAGCATCCCGATCCCCATACCTGGCTTGGGGTCCACCCCAGGCGGGGCGGCAAGGGGGGCTGCGTGGTCCGGGCCTGGGAGCCCGGGGCCGAGGAGGGATGGGTGATCCGCAAGGGGAGGAAGCCCGTCCCCATGGAGAGGATCCACCCCGAGGGGCTCTTCGAGTCCCCGGAGATCAAGGCCCGCATGCCCTTGCGCTACAAGTTGAGGTTCCGGTTCCCGGGAGGAGCGGAAGTGGAAAAAGAGGATCCCTACTCCTTCCTGCCCACTCTCGGGGATTTCGACCTCTACCTCTTCGGGGAGGGGAACCACCAGGACATCTGGCGCTTTCTCGGGGCCCATCCCAGGGAACACCAGGGGGTGAAGGGCACTTCCTTCGCTGTCTGGGCCCCCAACGCGGTCCGGGTGAGCGTGGTGGGGGATTTCAACGACTGGGACGGGCGGAAGCATCCCATGCGGGTGCTGGGCTCCTCTGGGATCTGGGAGATCTTCCTTCCCGGCGTGGGGGAAGGCGCCCTCTACAAGTTCGAGATCAAGACCCAGGCGGGGCATCTGCTTCTCAAGTCCGATCCCTACGCCTTGAAGATGGAACTGCGCCCCAGGACGGCCTCGGTGGTGACCCGGCTGGAGGGCTTCCAGTGGGGGGACCGGGAATGGATGGAGAAACGGGCCAAGGTCGATCCCAGGACCCGGCCCATGTCCATCTACGAGGTCCACCTGGGCTCCTGGAGGAGGGTGCCCGAGGAAGGGAACCGGTGGCTCACCTACCGGGAGATGGCGCCCCTTTTGGTGGAGCACGTCAAGTGGCTGGGCTTCACCCACATCGAGCTCATGCCGGTGATGGAGCATCCCCTGGACGAGTCCTGGGGATACCAGGTGGTGGGCTTCTACGCGCCCACCAGCAGGTTCGGCGACCCCGACGATTTCCGGTGGTTCGTGGACTACTGCCACCGAAACGGGATCGGCGTCATCCTGGACTGGGTGCCCGCCCACTTCCCAAAGGACGCCCACGGCCTGGCGCGCTTCGACGGAACCGCCCTCTACGAGCACGAGGACCCGAGACTCGGGGAGCACCCGGACTGGGGGACGCTGGTATTCAATTACGGGCGCCATGAAGTGCGCAACTTCCTTACGGCCAACGCCGTCTACTGGCTGGACCAGTTCCACGTGGACGGGCTGAGGGTGGACGCCGTGGCCTCCATGCTCTACCTGGATTACAGCCGCAAGGAAGGGGAGTGGATCCCAAACCGGTATGGAGGAAGGGAAAACCTGGAAGCCATCGCCTTTCTCCAGAGGACCAACGAGCTGGTCTACGGCCGGTTCCCCGGGGTCATTTCCGTGGCCGAGGAATCCACGGCCTGGGGCGGAGTGACTCTGCCGGTCTACCTGGGGGGGCTGGGTTTCGGGTTCAAGTGGAACATGGGCTGGATGCACGACATCCTGGAATACTTCTCCAAGGATCCCATATACCGCAGGTATCACCACGGCAACCTGACCTTCGCCATGCTCTACGCCTGGACGGAGAACTTCATCCTTCCCCTCTCCCACGACGAGGTGGTGCACGGCAAGGGGTCCCTGCTCTCCAAGATGCCCGGCGACAGGTGGCAACAGCTCGCCAACCTCCGCCTCCTCTACGCCTACATGGCGGCCCAGCCCGGGAAGAAGCTCCTCTTCATGGGAGGGGAGTTCGGCCACCCCTGGGAGTGGTGGCACGGGGAGAGCCTGCCCTGGCACCTTTGCGCCTACCCGGAACACAAGAAGCTCATGGAATTCGTCCGCGATCTCTTCCACTTCTACAGGGAGACGCCGGCCCTGTGGGAGCGGGACCACGAGCCGGAGGGCTTCCAGTGGGTGGATTTCCACGACGTGAACGGGAGCGTTGTGGCTTTCCTCCGCAAGGGGAACGACCCGGAGGACTTCGTCTTCTTCGCCTTCAATTTCACGCCCGTCCCGAGAGAGGGGTATGTCTTCGGGGTGCCCCACGCCGGGCCCTACAAGGAAGTCCTGAACTCGGATTCCGGGTTCTACGGGGGGTCGAACATGGGGAACGCGGGAATGGTGACGGCCGAACCCCATCCCTCCCACGGATTTCCAGCGAGCGTGCGGATCACCCTTCCGCCCTTGGCGGCCGTGGCCCTGAAGCCCGCCCGCTGAGGGCGGGCTTCAGG
>CAYQBW010000593.1:0-2419 GCA_964415725.1 uncultured Planctomycetia bacterium | reverse complement strand
CGCCGGGCCCCGAGACCAGGATCTTCCAGGCCCGCCCGCCCTTTCCCGGGGAGAGAAGGAGGCGGAAACGTCCCGGGGCGTAAGGAGAGACCGACGCGATCTTCCGCCCCTCCCGGTCGACCCCCAGCTCTCCCGGGTAGAGCGGCGCCCCCCGGCGGTCCACGGCCCGGGCCCGAAGAAGGATCCTGTCCCCCTCCCACCCTGCACGGACTTCCAGCCGGGGCCTTCCTCCCCTCTTGAGGAGGACCCTGGCCAGAGCCCGCATCATCCGGCCGTATCCCCCCCAGGCCGCCCAGTCCCCGAGCATGGGGCCCTGGGTCTGGGTGGTCCAGCAGGCCACCGAGCCCAGCCCGTAACGCCACCGCGCATACAGAGGAGACCCTCCCCCCACAGCCAGGAGGACCCGGGCCCCGGGCCGGGCGCGGGTCTCCAGGGCCCCCGAGAGGGGCGGGGCCTGGGAGAAGTCCAGTCCCGAGAGTTCCGGCGCCTCCCCTGCCTTCCGCACGGCCAGGGGGGGCGGCAGGAAGGGCGGAAGGAGGGAACTCGTGGGTTGCTTGAGGATGATCTCGGGGAGATCGAAGCGGCCCGGCGCCTGGTAGTAGCGCCCCCTCCCCCACTGGGCCAGATCGAGGAGGAAATCGCTGTTCCTTCCCGGGCCGACCAGGACGGTGGAGACGGTGATGCCCGCCTCGGCCATGCGCCGGACCAGGGTCTCGAAGGGTCCCCTCTCCACGCCCCCGTCGGTGAGAATGAGGACGTGCTTGAAGCGGGTCGTCACGTTCAGGAGACCGTAATAGGCCTCCTCGATGGCCGGAAGAAGGACCGTCCCTCCCCCCGCCTGGAGCCGGTTGAGGGCCCGGAGGATCTCGATCTGGTTGGAAGCTGGCTGGATGGGGGCGGCCCAGCGCTTGTGGCCGTAGAACTCCACGATCCCCACCTTGTCGTGGGGCTTGAGCCTGCGGATGGCCAGGCGGGCCACCTCCTTGGCCAGGTCCACCCGGTTTCCCATGCTTCCCGAGGTGTCGATGATCAGCACCAGGGTCACGCTGGGATCGCGGCGCTCCTCCCTCTGCTCGAGGAAGACCGGAAGGAGGGGCTCCAGGGGAGTTCCCGCGTATCCGCCGGGCCCGAAGGAAGAGGTGGCCCCCGCCATGAGAAGCCCCGTCCCGTTGAACGCCGCCAGCCGTGCCAGGCGAGCCATGGCCTTTGGGCCCACCTTTCCCGCCGGGGCGTCGTCCAGGACCACCAGGGCCGGGGTCTCAGGCCCGGCCAGTGCGCCGGCCAGATCCTCCGGGCGGATCCGCCGGACCGTGAATCCAGCTCCTTCCAGGAGGTGAGCCGGGTCGCCGGGCCCTCCCCTGCACCAGAGAATAAGGGGGGGATCCTGGACGGCGAAGGGAAGGCGGAGGACGTCGTTGTCCCCCACCCGGTCCCAGTCCGCCCTCCAACGGATCTCCAGGAGGTGCCCCCCGGGACGGCCGGCCCTGAGAGAAAAGGAAAAGAGAAGGGGCGCTCCCGGCCGGACCCGGACCTCCCTCTCCGGTCCGGCCTTCCCGTCCAAAAAGAGCCCGAGCCTTCCCCGCCCCGCATGGTTGGAGGCCAGGAGGACCTTCACCTCCCTGGTCTCCCATGGGAACCAGGGATCGGGAAGGGAGGCCCGGACCGGGTAGGCGTCGGGACCCGGGTTTCGATGGATCGCAATCGTGTGCACCGGGATGCCGCGAAGGCCCAGGGCCACCGCCTCCCTCGCCGGTCGGCCCCGGTCGGCGCCCCCGTCGGAGATCACCACCACCTCCCCGGCCGCTCCGGAGGGGATGGACGCACCGGCGAGCCGAAGGGCGCCCGCCAGGTCGGTCCCGGCCGGGGAGGGCCGCCCCGCCCCGGCCGGAAGGGCCTCGGCCCCGGCCCGGATCGTGAGAATTCGGTCGGGCGCATCTTTCACCGAAGCCAGGGCCTTCTCGAACCGCCGCGCCCGCTCCAGGGCCTTTCCGGCGGCGCTTCTGGAGACGTCCTCCACCACCACGGCCACCCGGGTGGGCCTCTTCCGGAAGAAGACCGGCCTGGCCAGGGCCAGGCAGACCAGAACCAAGAGGAGGGAGCGGACCAGGGTGACCCAGGCCAGGCGGCGCCTCTCCAGGGGGGACCGGGAGAAGTGGGCCCAGTAGAGGTAGAGGGGCAGGAGCAAAAGAAGCCAGAAGGCCCAGGGCTCCAGGAATTCCAGGACCAGGCCCGTCATGCCGCCCTCCCCCGGTTGAAGGCCCACCACTCCAGGGTGAGGAAGAAGAGCCCCAGGAGGCCGAGCCAGAAGGCCGGGGGCGGCCCCCCGCTGGAAGGCCTTCCCGGCCTTTCCCCAGCCCGGGCGAGGCTTCCCGAAAGGGGTGGGCCTCCGCCGGTCAAGGCAGGAAGGGCCAACCCCCCG
>CAYQBW010000592.1:0-2427 GCA_964415725.1 uncultured Planctomycetia bacterium | reverse complement strand
GCTCACCACATCCACCAGGCCCGTCTCGTCCTCCAAGGTAAAAAAGAGGACCCAGTCCCCCGCCGGAAGGCGCACCTTCCTGAGAGCGATCACCCAGCCCCGGACACGGACACGGCCCTTCCGGCGAAGGGCCATGCCGCACCCCTCGACCCGGCTCTTCCTCCCCCTCCTTTTTCCGGCATCCGCCAGGGAGAGGGGATGGGCCCCTACGCTGAAACCAAGGACCTCCATGGCAAGACGGGCCTTCTCCAGGGGGCTCGGCCCGGGGACTTTTCCAGCCCCGGCCGGGGCGGGAAGAGGTTTTCCAAACCAGCTCCCGCCGCCTTTCGCCTTTCCCAGCCGGAGAGAGAGGACCATCTCCCCCCGGCCCGGACCAAGGCCGTCCAGGGCTCCCGCCAGGACCAGGTTTTCCAGGACGTCCCTCTCCAGGGAGGGGACCCGGGCCTGGAGGTCCTCCA
This sequence comes from uncultured Planctomycetia bacterium, assembly GCA_964415725.1. GTDB lineage: Bacteria > Planctomycetota > UBA1135 > UBA1135 > JALUZX01 > JALUZX01. The sequence goes on along the minus strand of CAYQBW010000592.1, from coordinate 1,969 downwards.
GGCTCCGGAAGGGGCCTCCCCGCCGCCTCTCGGCCAGAAGCTCCTCCAGGGCCTCTTCCCCGAGCCCCCGCACCTCGGCCAGGGAGACCCGAAGGTCCCTCTCCCCCTCCCAAGTCCAGCGGTCTTCCGAGAGGTTCACGTGGGGCGGAAGGATCCTGAGCCCCATCCGGCGGGCCTCCTCCACGTAGACCGTGGGGGCGTACATCCCGGCCCCGCTGGAGAGAAGGGCCGCCATGAAGGCCGCCGGCTCGTGAGCCTTGAGCCAGGCGCACTTCCAGGCCAGCAGGCCGTAGCTCACGGCGTGGGCCTTGCAGAAGGAGTACCCGGAAAACCGCGCCACCTGCTCCCACACGCGGCGCGCCCCACCGGGACTGAGTCCCCGCTGCCGCGCCGCCAGCACGAAGGCCTTCCCCAGCCGTTTTCCGCTTTCCGGGTCCTTCCGGGCCCTTCCCAGTTCCTTGCGGAACCGGTCCGCCTCTTCCAGGGTGAGCCCCGCCGCGGCCCGGGCCACCTTGAGAACGTCCTCCTGGTAGAGCATGACCCCCAGGGTCCCGGCCAGCTCCCGGTCCACGGCGGGATGGATCCGCTCCACCGGTTCTTCTCCCCGGGCCCGGGCCAGGAAGGACCGCTTCATGCCCCCCGCCGCCGGGCCGGGCCGCACGAGCGCCAGGGCCTGGATCACCTGTTCCGCCCTGGATGCCCCCATGGCGCGAAGGATCTGGCGCATGGCGGGGGATTCGATCTGGAAGCATCCCAGGGTCCGCCCCTCCCGGACCAGCCGCGCCGCCGCCGGGTCGTCCTCGGCCGCCCGGTCCAGGTCGGGCGCCCGGCCCTTTCTCTCCCGCAGGATCTGGAGGGCGTAATCCACCAGCGTCAGCCCCCGGTTGCCCAGAAGGTCCAGTTTTACCGCCCCCGTCTCCTCGATGTAGTGCTTGTCGAACTGGACCGCCGTAAAACCCTCGGCCGAGGGCTGGAGTGGGAGGAAGTCCCTCAAGGGAAGGGGGGCGATCACCGTGCCTCCCGGGTGGAGGCCCATGTGGTGGGGCGCGCCGAGCAGCATCTCCGCCGCCCGGGCCGTCCTGGCCGCCAGGGCCGGGCTCCCCAGGAGGGACGAGAGATCCCCCGCCTCGACCAGAGCCGCTTCCAGGCCCATCCTCCGGGAGCCGGGAAGGCGGGCCGAGGCGGCCGAGGCCAGCCGCGGCGGCACGCCGCAGGCCAGGGCCGCCTCCCGGAAGGCCCCCCGCGGGCCCAGCCGCACCAGGGTGCAGAGCATGGCCGTCCGGTGGCGGCCGAAACGCTGGTACACGTATTCCAGCACCCTCTTCCGCCGCTTCCAGCAGAAGTCCAGGTCCACGTCGGGAAGATCCCCTTCCCGGCCGGGATTGAGGAAACGCTCGAAGACCAGGCCGTGCCGGAGGGGATCGGGATCGGTGAGGCCGAGACAGCGGGCGGCCAGGCTGTCCGCGGCGCTTCCTCTTCCCATGCAGGGGATCCCCTCCCGGCGGGCGAAGGCGGCGATCTCGTGGAGGACCAGGAAATAGGGGGCGAATCCGGCCCGGCAGATCACCCGGAGTTCTTCTTCCAGTCTCCCCCGGGCCTCCTCCCGGCCGGGCCCGTAGAGCCTCTCCAGGCCCTCCAGGGCGAGCCTCCGGAGCCTCTCCTCGGCGGTCTCACCCTCCTTCGAAGGGTAAGGCGGAAAGAGGGGAGGCCTCCCCCGGGGAAGGCTGGCCCTGCAGGCCTCGGCGATCTCCAGTGTGCGCTCCACCGCGTCTTCGTATCCCCCGAACCAGGACCGGATCTCCTCCGGGCCGGGAAGAATCCGGCCTCCCGGGTCTCCCTGGAGGTCCAGGGGGATCCCCTTCTTCACGGCGGAGAAGAGGCGGTGGCGCTCTCCATGGGAGGGAAAGGCCCGGTATACGTCGGGAAGGGCCACGAGGCGGAGACCCAGGCCCCGGGCCGCCTCCCGGAC
>CAYQBW010000591.1:0-2429 GCA_964415725.1 uncultured Planctomycetia bacterium | reverse complement strand
CCTTGGGAGGCGGCGGGGAACCGCAGGAGGGGAGGAACAAGCACAGGAGCAGGATCCAGGAAGGCTCTAAGGACTTGGAAAACCGCAATTTCGGATCGCCTCCCGGGCTCGAAGAAACAGACCGCCCCTCCCATGGGAGGGCCCACCTTGAGGAGGCGGCGCGCCGGGGGCCCGGCGCGCCGTCCCGGGAAAAAGAGACCCCTCGGCCTACTTGGCGTGGCAGGTCAAGCAGAGGGCGCTTGCGGCGTTGGACTTGACCAGGAGATTCGCCACCCCGGATTCATTGTGCACATTGTGGCAGGAGGCGCATTCCAGCCGGTGCCCGAAGAGGAGGTCGGCGTCGATGGTCCCCCCCAGGCCCGAATTATGCGTGGTGGGATCGTAGAGCCCCCCGTCGGCCGTGGCCAGGGCCGCGTCGTAGACGAAGGAGATGGGATGATCGTTCCTCAGGTCCGTCCCGATGAGGTCGTCCCCCTGGACGAAGTGGGTTCCCGTGGTCCTGCCGCCGAAATTGTCCAGGGCCACCGTGCCGTCGTGGCAGGAGAGGCACAGCTTGGAGACCCCGGAAGGCTGGCCCACCGTGGCGTTCAAGGTGCTGCTCGAATAGACCTGGAAGGTGGCCGACGTGACCTGATGGTTCCACAAGGGAGCGTCGGTTACGGAAGTGTCCGAGTGGTGAGGCGTATGGCAGACCACGCAGATCTCGCCCGTCGGATTCCATGTGGCCCCGCTGAAGTCGTGGGCCGACCCCACGATGGACTGGGATGTGGCGGGCATGGCGAGCCATCCCAAGGCTCCGGCCGCCAGGAACAGAATGGACTTTCTCATGAAAACCTCCTGGGTGGAAATGGGGAAGAAAAAGGAAACTTTCGTAAAGAACGCCTCCGGGAGGGATCTCCCGGAAAGAAGGACCGGAAAGATTCTGACCTCCCGGCTGCCCTACTTTCCTTACCTACAATGAAAGAATGAGGCCTTTCCTTTCCCGTGTCCAGCCCCGGGAAGAAAAAAATTAGGTCCCGAACCATGGTTTTCGCCCCACCTTGAATCAAGGGCGGTTAAGGGGAAACAAACATCGACTTTTCCACTCCTCTTCCCCTTGTACGGGACTCGGGATTTCCCGGACCCGGACATCCTCGACCCGGAACCTCTCTCCCCAAACAAACCGCTTTCCGCACGCATCGGCTCCATTGCGCCCAACCAAAAACCTAACCCCATTGATTTTGAACCAGTCAATCTGGATAAAACAATCTTGTATTCCCCGGCGACACATTCCTCCCTCTTTGAAATCTCCCTCTTTGCCCCGCTCTTTGGTAAGAAAGGTATGCTTCTCCAGCCCGGAGCCGTCCGGACAACAGCCCCGAGGAAACCATGGCGACCAGACAAGTCCCTCCTTCCGCCGCCAAGCGCCTTCTCCGGGCCCTGGGAAGCGTCAAGTTCACACTTCTCCTCCTGGCTCTCTCCGCCCTGGCCCTCGCGGCGGGCACGCTGGTGGAGAGACGCGAGGGGGCCCGGGCGGCCAGGTCCCTGGTCTACCAGAGCGCCTGGTTCCAGGCGGCCCTCTTCCTCATGGCGGTCAACCTGGTCGCCGCGGTGCTCAAGAGGTTCCCCCTGAAAAAGCGCCACATCCCCTTCGTAATCACCCACGGGGCCATCGTGCTCCTCCTGGCCGGAGCCTGGATCACCCGGGCCTTCGGCGTGGAGGGACGCATGGCGATCCGGGAGGGGGAAAAAGAAGACCGGATTTACCTGGAGGACCTCCAGGTGGAAGCCCGGTGGGAAGCTCCCCCTTCCGGGATGGGCCGCAAAAAAGACAACCTCTCCCCGGCATGGGATTTCCCCATCCCATCGGACCGGGACCTCCAGGCCTTACCTCTCCAGGAAGAAAGCGCCGGCCGGCCCGCCCTTTGGGTGGCGCACTACCTGCCGTCGGCGGTTCCCTGGGCCAAGCTCGTCCCGGGAGGAGACCAGGATCCACCGGCCGTGGAGTTCCTGATCGCCGGCAAGGGCCTCCACGGTTTCCAATGGGTCCTGGCCAACCACCCCCTCTTCCGCAGGAAGCACCTGGGCCCCCTGGAAGTGGAGATCCTCCTGGCCCGGGACGAGGGATTCTTCCGGGAAAGAAAAAAGGCCCTGGACCGGCGTCCCAGGCTGGTGGAGATCCTTCCCGGAAAAGGCCTTCCACCCGTCCGGATCCCCCTCCCCGAGGGGCTTGGAAAACCCTTCTCCTGCGGGGGTGGGGTGACCGCCCGGGTGAAACGTTTCTTCACCCGGGCCCGGGTGGGGGACCAGGGCCTGGAGGACGACCCCTCGGCTCCGGTCAACCCGGCCGCCCTCGTGGAGATCAGGAAAGGAAACAACCTCGAGACCCACACCGTCTTCAGCCTCTTTCCCGAGTTCAGCGTGGCCCGGGGCATAGAATAGATCCCGTA
>CAYQBW010000590.1:0-2436 GCA_964415725.1 uncultured Planctomycetia bacterium | reverse complement strand
CTCTTTCCCGTCCTCGCGGGCGGGGAGGGCGGCCAGGGAAGGTGGGAGCTTTTCCAGGGCTGGGTTCAAAGGCTTTCTTTTTTCTTCTTCTTCTTCCTCCCGCTAAGGAGGAGCCAGAGACCTCCCGTGACGGCCAGGAACGTCAGCAAGGCCCCGAGGATGCCCGAAAGGCTTGTCCACTTGTAGTTGGGAAGGAAAGAGAGGGAGTCCTGGATCTTTTGGGCCGCCTGGTGGAACCAGGTCCGGTAGGCGGCGGCCCTCTGCTCGGTCCAGCCCATCTGGGCGAGGGCGTGTTCCAGGCCGTCCCCCAGGGGCGAGGCGTAGAGAGAGAGGAACCCCCCGACGAACAAGGTCAGGATCCCCAGGCCGATTTCAAGCTTTCCGATTCCCCGTTCCTCTTCCAGAAGGGCGGGCCGGGCCCGGGCCAGGTAGGCCACCACGCCGAAAGTGATGAGAGCTTCCCCCACTCCGATGAGGCAATGGATGCCCACCATGAGCTGGAGAAACCGGGTGAAGGAGAGATCCACTCTTCCCGAGAGAGTGGTTTCCACCACCACCATCACCGATCCCGCCACGACGGAGACCCAGGCAGCCACGGCGGCGCTCCAGGATTTCCGGGAGGGGCTGGGAGCGGATCCCGCCAGAAGACGGTAGACCCACCATCCTCCCAGGGCTCCGATGAGCCCCATGTTGAAAAAGTTGCAGCCCAGGGCCAGGACGCCTCCATCCCCGAAGACCAGGGCCTGGAGGAGCAAGACCGCCGCCATGCAGATCATGGCCCGGGCGGGCCCCAGGAGGACCGCCAGGAGGAGGCTTCCCACAAAATGGCCCGAACTCCCCGTGCCGGGGATCTTGAAGTTCACCATCTGGGCGGCGAAGACGAAGGCCGCAAGCACGCCGGTCAGGGGTAGGCGGCTCTCCTCTCCTTCTTCTCTGGCGACCTTTCTTGAGGAGATCCCGACGGCCAGGGCGGAGATCCCCAGGAAGACCAGGGCCACCTGGGGGCTCAGGAGCGAATCTTCCATGTGCATGGCGGGCCTCCCTTCGGTGTCACGAACCTTGAAAAGATAACATCAATCCCGGTTCGGCCCAAGGGGAAGGGGAAAGAGAGGGCCGGGGTCCGGAAAAAGGGTCAAGGGAAAAGGTTGAAGCGGAAGATGCACCACAAGGCTTCGACGGCGTCCTTGAAGCCGATCTTCTTCCCTTCCTCGTAGGTCCGGCCGGCGTAGGAGATTCCCACTTCATAGACCCGGAATTTGCGCCGGGCCACCCGGGCGGTCAGTTCCGGCTCGATGCCGAAACGGTTGGATTTGAGCCTGGGCAGGATGGCCCGGATCACCTCGGCCCGGAAGACCTTGTAGCAGGTCTCCATGTCCGAGAGGTTCAAGTTGGAGAGGCAGTTGGAGCAAAGGGTGAGGAACTTGTTGGCCACGAAGTGCCAGAAATAGAGGACCCGGTGGGGCCCTACCCCGAGAAACCGGGACCCGTAGACTACGTCGGCCTTGTTTTCCAGGATGGGGCGAAGGAGCCCGGGATACTCCCGCGGGTCGTATTCCAGGTCGGCGTCCTGGATGAGGATGACGTCCCCCTTGGCTTCGGCGAAGCCCCGGCGCAAGGCGGCGCCTTTGCCCATGTTCTTCTCCTGGAGGATGAGGCGTGCATGGGGCTTGTCCTTGACAAGTTCCCGGGCGATCTCCCTGCTTCCATCGGTGGATCCGTCGTCTACCAGGAGAATCTCCTTTTCCAGGCCCAGAGTGTCGGCTTTTTCCACCGCCTCCAGGAGGGCGGGAAGGGTGGCTTTTTCGTTGTACACGGGGATCACGATGGAGAGAGTCTTCATGGAGGCGCCATCATGGAAAGAGAGCCGGGTTTTTGGAAGGTTTTCCTGGTGGACCTTGGGGGTGCGGCCTTCTCCATTCCGGCGCCGGGAAGGGCCTCTCCCCCTGCCATGGTTGCCTCCCGGGCGGCGGGCACTTATAGTCCAAGGATCCCGTGAATCGGGCAGAAGAAGGATCCCTGGACAGGCGGGTGGAAACGATGCGAATCCCTATTCTCTTTGGTTCTGCGGCCTTGCTCTTCCTGGCGGGGCGGGTTCCGGCGGACACCATCACCCTGGTGGACGGCCAGGTCCTCCGGAACGTGACGATCAAGTCGGTGGACGTGAGACAGGTGGTCTACCGGGACGGAAGGCGGGAGAAGACTCTTCCTTCCTGGAAAGTGGAAAAGATCACCCCTTCCAACCCTCCCAGGAACTACCGGAAAGGCCTGGAACACGCCCAGAACCCGGACGAGATCGACATGGCCGTGGAGGCCTTCCGGAAGTTCGCCGAGCGGACTTCCCCCAGGTCGGCCTATGCCTGGCTCCGGCCTTTCGCCCTTTGGAACGTGGCCCAGCTCTTCATCCAGGAAGGGGACGCCAAGGGGTGGGCCGACGGG
>CAYQBW010000589.1:0-2443 GCA_964415725.1 uncultured Planctomycetia bacterium | reverse complement strand
GGCCTGGACGAGTTGGAACCCCCCCTCGGAAAAGAACTTACCGGCGACCTTCGCCTTCCCCTCTCCCCGGGGGACCGGCTACGGGCCAGCACCCAGAAAACCGCCCGCCTCCTCACCCGCCTGGAAACCCGCCACCCCGGCCCCGACCTGGCCCGCATCGCCCAAGAGCGCTACGACTGGACCGTCCGCGCCCGCCAGATGACCGAGGCCTACAAGTAAATCAACGATCTCTTCTTTCGATCCCTGCCCTTTTCAAGTGGTGCGCCGGGATCGAGGCGAAAAACGGCTTGACGTCTATCCCCTCCTCCTCTCACACCTCCACGCCAAGAAGGCCCCGGGCGAGCCAGCCGATGCCGAAGCTCACCGCCGCCACGCCGAGACTGATGGCCGTCATCTCCAGGAAGCGGGGCTTGAAGCGCAGGTCCTTGGCCACGCTCAGGTAGAAGGTGAAGGCCGCGATGATCCCCACGGCCAGGGCCAGGGTCACCCCCAGGGCCAGGAAGACCGGCGAGAGAAGAAAAAAGGGAAGGATGAGGAGGACCACGGCGCCCACGTAGGCCCCTCCCGTATACAGGGCCGACTTGAAAGGGCTTTTCGAGGCGGGCCGGTCCGTCTCGGACTTGGAGGAGAGATACTCCGAGGCGGCCATGGAAAGGGAGGCGGCGATCCCCGTGACCAGCCCCGCCACGGCCACGACCCGCCCGTCGGCCAGGGCCAGGGTGAACCCCGCCAGGGCGCCCGTCAGCTCCACCAGGGCGTCGTTGAGGCCGAGCACGATGGAGCCCGCGTATTGGAGGGGCTCGTCGTGAAGCATGTCCAGGAGTTCCTTCTCGTGGGCCTCCTCCTCCTGGATGATCCTTTCCACCCCCTCCACGACCTTGAGCCTCTCGTATTCCTTCTGGGCGAAATCCTCCCCCCGTTCCATGAGCTTGAGGGCGAAGGTGAGCCCCAAAAACCTCCCCAAAAAGGTGTAGGCCAGGACGCGCAGGCGATTCGGCTCCTGGGCCTCCCCGGTCTGTTCCTTCCAGAAGTCGTGGTGGCGCTTCTCGTCCTCGGCGATCCTCTCCAGGATCTCCCTGTTCCTGCCGCTCCGGGCCCTCCGGGCCAGGCGCCGGTAGATCTCGCATTCGGTGATCTCTGCCTGTTGGACCCGGAGGATCCGGGGCAAAAGGTCGGTGATCTTGGCCTCCGCCATGGCATGCCTCCTCGGAGCGATCCATGATTGCGCCGGCGATCGTGGGGGGCGGGGGAAGGCTCCGCAAGGGAGAGCCTGGGGACTTGCAATCCAGGCGGCCTGAGGTTAGCCCCCTCCAAGCAGGCTGAACCCGGTTCTCCCAAAAAACCAGGAGGAATCCATGGCTGAGAACACCATCCGGGTAGAGAAAAAGAGCAAGGAAGAGCTGGAGGCCCAAGGGGTCTTCCAGTGGCCCATCTGGACCCACGAGGCCGCCACCTTTCCCTGGGAGTATGACACCCAGGAGACCTGCTACATCCTGGAGGGCAAGGTCACGGTCACTCCCGAGGGCGGGGGGGAGCCCGTGGAGATCCAGGCCGGGGACTACGTGGTCTTCCCCAAGGGCCTCAAGTGCACTTGGACCATCCACGAGCCCGTGCGCAAGCACTACAACTTCGGCTAGCCCCTCTCCCTCAACCATTTGAGCCCCAAAGGGTTAGGTGCAGCCCAAGGAGGCGCCGCCAAGGGATTGTGCAAATCCGAAGTTCAACTTCGGATTTGCACACCCTCGAAAGGTTCAACCCATTCTCTTCCCTACTTTTCTGTCCCACAGCCCGGCCGGACGCCCTTCACCGGAGTTCCTGGAGGCGGCAGAGTTCGGCGTAGAGGCCCTCCCCGGCCATCAGCTCCCCGTGGGTCCCCTCCTCGACGATCCTTCCCCCCCGGAAGACCAGGATCCGGTCCGCCTCGCGGACCGTGGAGAGCCTGTGGGCGATCACCAGAGCCGTCCTTCCCCAGAGCAGACGCCCCAGGGCGTCCTGGATCAGGGCCTCCGTCTCGGCGTCGATGCTGGAGGTGGCCTCGTCCAGGACCAGGATCTCCGGGGAGACCGCCAGGGCCCGGGCGAAGGAGAGGAGTTGTTTCTGGCCCACCGAAAGGGTGGAGCCCGACTCCATGATCCGGTGCTCGTATCCCCCGGGAAGGGCCCGGATGAAGCTGTCGGCGTGGACCGTCCGGGCCGCCCGGCGCACCTCCTCCATGGAAAGGCCCGGAGCGCCCAGCCGGATGTTGTCCGCCAGGGTCCCCCGGAAGAGGAAGACGTCCTGGAGGACCACGCCGAAGCGCCGGCGCAGTTCCGCCTGGGGAATCTCCCGGACGTCCACCCCGTCCACGAGCACTCTCCCCCGGCTCACGTCGTAGAACCGAAGGAGAAGGTTGACCAGCGTGCTCTTCCCCGCCCCCGTGGGCCCCACGACGGCCACCGTCTCC
>CAYQBW010000588.1:0-2444 GCA_964415725.1 uncultured Planctomycetia bacterium | reverse complement strand
TCCTACGACCACGCATTTCGGCCTTCTCGTCCCAGCCACGGTCCTGCCTCCTTTTGGGGGAATCTTCTCCTTGAAGGGAGGAGGGGTGAAGGGTGGAATCCTCTTTCTCCCGGGAAAAGTGTCCCGGCGGGACTCTCCGGACCCATTCACCAGGGAGGCGAATGATCATGGCTCTTGGAAACATTCGGCGCGCGGCCTTTTGGGGGCTTCTCCTCTTGGGACTTCTCTCCTGTTCGAGCACCCCGGAAGGAGCCGGAAACGAGGAGGCGATGGAAAGAGGCGGACACTTAAAGAGCGAGGGCGGCGAAACGACGGCGGTCAAGGACAGGTCCCGGATCCCCGAGGCCTACAAGTGGCGCCTCGAGGATATCTTCCCTTCGGAATCGGAGTGGGAGAAGACCTACGAGGACCTGAAGAAGGCCATCCCCACGATCCGCCAGTGGGAGGGGAAGCTCTGCGACTCGGCGGAGACCCTCAAGATGGTCCTGGACAAGGTGGACACCCTCTCCGAGACCTTCGAGAAGCTCTACGCCTACGCCTCCCTCAAGAGCGACCTGGACACCCGGGACAACCACGCCAGGGCCCTGGTCCAGAAGATGCGCGCCCTGGGCGTCCAGTTCGCCGAGGCCACGTCCTGGATCCAGCCCGAGATTCTCGCCCAACCGGAACAGGACCTGGAGACCCTCCGCTTCAACCCCATCCTCAAGACCTACCAGCACGAACTGGACAACCTCTTCCGGCTGAAGAAGCACATCCTGGACCGCAAGACGGAGCAACTCCTGGCCCAGGCGGGAATGGTGCTGGGGGCGCCGGGGAACATCTACAACACCTTCAACGACGCCGAGTTCCCCAATCCAAAAGTGACCCTCCACGACGGGACCGTGGTGGAGCTGACCAAGCCCAACTACGTGAAATACCGGGCCTCCACCAACAGGGAGGACCGCAGGAAGGTCTTCGAGGCCTTCTGGGGGGCCTACCAGTCCTTCAAGAACACCCTGGCGGCCACCTACGCGGCCAGGCTCCAGGGGGACGACTTCATCCGGAAGGCCCGCAAGTACGATTCCTGCCTGGAAGCCGCCCTCTACCCCAAAAACCTTCCCGTCAAGCTCTATGAAAACCTGATCCAGCGTATCCACGAGGAGCTTCCCACTTTCCACCGCTACCTGAAACTCCGCAAGGAACTCCTGGGCGTGGACACCCTGCACTACTACGACATCTACGCGCCCATCATCAAGCCCACCCGCCTCAAGTACACCTTCCCCCAGGCCAAGAAACTCGTCCTGGAAGCCGTGAAGCCCCTGGGGGACAAGTACGAATCGGTCCTCCAGAAAGCCCTCTCCAAGGACGCCCGCTGGGTGGACGTCTTCCCCACCAGGGCCAAGAGAAGCGGGGCTTACTCGGCCGGCATCTACGGCGTCCATCCCTTCGTCCTCCTCAACTTCACGGGCAACCTGGACTCGGTGAGCACCCTGGCCCACGAGCTGGGGCACTCCATGCACAGCTACCTCTCCAGCCACGCCCAGCCCCACGCCACGGCGGACTACGCCATCTTCGTGGCCGAGGTGGCCTCCACCTTCAACGAGTCCCTTCTTACCCACCTCCTCCTCCAGAAGGCCGAGACGGACAAGGAAAAGCTCTACATCCTGGGCGAGTGGATGGACAATTACCGTCAGACCGTATTCCGGCAGGCCATGTTCGCCGAGTTCGAGTGGCGGGCCCACCAGATGGTGGAAAGGGGCGAACCCGTCACGGCCGACGCCCTGAACGCCCTCTACCTCAAGCTGCTCCGCCTCTACCACGGCCACGCCGAGGGGATCATGGACATCGAGCCCCTCTACTCGGTGGAGTGGGCCTACATCCCCCACTTCTACAGGAGCTTCTACGTCTTCACCTACGTGACGGGCCTCATCTCCTCGACGGCCCTCTCCGAGAAGGTCCTCAAGGAGGGCGAGCCGGCCCGGAAGGCCTACTTGGGCGCCCTCGCCATGGGCGGAAGCCGGTATCCCCTGGAGATCCTCCAGAGCGCCGGCGCCGACCTTCTCACGCCGGAGCCTTACCGGATCGCCAACGGCGTATTCGAGCGCAGGCTGAAGATGGCCGAGGAGATCGTGAAACGCATGAAGGCCAAGGGCGAACTCTGACCCGGATTTCCACCCGGCCGGGGTCTTCCCCCGGCCGGAAGGAGAGCGCGGCCATGACGGGAAAACCCCTTTCGGTGAAGGTGGGAGACACGATCCTCGAGATCGTGGAGGGCGACATCACCCGCCAGGACACAGAAGCCATCGTCAACGCTGCCAACAACTCGTTGCTGGGCGGCGGCGGAGTAGACGGCGCCATCCATCGCGCCGGAGGGCCGGCGATCCTGGCCGAATGCCGGAAACTGGGCGGCTGCGCCACCGGCGACGCCAAAATCACCACCGGCGGACGGCTCAAAGCGCGGTACG